>JBPYEF010000354.1:0-6379 GCA_051985875.1 Hyphomicrobiaceae bacterium | reverse complement strand
TTGTCGTAGAGCGGCAGAACCGGACGCTTCTCCGGCGGCCCCAGATAGGCGAATACCAGGCCATAGCGCTCCTCAAGCGGATACCAGGGCTGGCGTACCTTGGCTTTGAAAAGGCCACCCTCTGGTTCGCATGGCTGCTCGAGGCAGTGGCCGTGCACATCGAACAACCAGCCATGGTAGCAGCAGCGAATGCCGCGCTCCTCCACCTTGCCGTAGTACAGTGTTGTTCCGCGATGGCAACAGCGGCTATGCAGTAGCCCGGCGCGACCCGCGCCGTCGCGGAAGAGGATCAGATCTTCGCCCAGCGCGCGCACGCATCGCGGCATGGGGCCGGCATCCTTGGCAACCGCAACGGGATGCCAATACCGCCGCAACAGCTCTCCCATCGGCGTGCCACGCTCGACCCGGACCAGTTCCGTCTTGTAAGCGGCCAAGGGTTTCTCATAGGCAGTGCCTTCGTCACGTTTGCTGGTGGCCGACATGGTCTTTCTCCCCGCCGCGCCGGTGCCCCTGGTCGGCACGACCATAAGCTCGCACGTGAAACAGTCAACGCTGGACCGGATCTGCCGTGTTCGCGAATTTTCGTGACGATCGGCAGCGGCGATCATCGCATCGCGGCCAGAGGTCGGGTGCGCCGCCTTACCCTGACGGCGACATGACGCGGGCAAGCTGACAATTGCCCGACACCGCCGAGAAACGCTACCCGCGATCTTGGCGCACTTGGCAACAGCGCGGTCCGTGTGCTGGTGAGAGGTCGACTGATCTCATCTCTCGCGCGTAGCCGATGCATGAGAACATGCCGCGCGTGCCGGCGAACGCGCCGCCCGAAAAACCGCTGCCACTCGGCACCCGAACCGCGCCTTAGCGCTGCTCCGGAGGCACGTCCTTGAGCCGCTGCGCGAACGCCTGGACCTCGTCGAGGGAATACGACATGTGCACGCGCTGCCCGGAAGGCGGGCGCTTCGCCACCGAGAGGCCAGGCCGCCATTCCTGCGACGGACGGATTGGTCGGGGCTGAAATCCGCCGCCGCAATTTGGGCAGACATTGAAGAGAACGTTCCTCACGCAATCCGAACAGAACGTACATTCGAAGGTACAAATCCACGCTTCGGTTGACGAGGGCGGCAGATCCTTGTCGCAACATTCGCAGTTTGGTCTGAGCGCCAGCGCCATCGCCATCTCCATCTCAAGGGCTGCCGAACATTCTGCGGGACCCTGGACGCGGTCAAGGACCCGATACGCTTGGCCGAGCAGCGCCCCGCCGGTTACTTGGCACGCCTGACGACCGCGGGGGCGTCCGATCCCGAGCGCGGTTTTTGCCGCGGATCTGGTTTCTGCGTTTGCCCGCGTGCGGTCCACTTGGGCCACAATCACGGAGCACGTTTGCCGGACAGGCGGTGGGCCGTCTCCTCAGATCTGCATTGCCGACAGGTTGTAGCCCATGAGCAACGATTGTCACGACCTTGCCATCGTTGGCGCCAGCTTTGCAGGTCTCGTCGCGGCGCGAACCGCGGCCATGCGCGGGCTGAAGGTGGTCGTGATTGACGGCAAGCGTGAGGCCGGCCATCGCGTGGCAACCAGCGGGATCCTCGTCAAGGAGGCGGCAGAGGAGCTCGACGTCCCTCATCACCTGACCCGGCGGGTGCACGGCGTCAGGCTCTACGCGCCAAACCTCGCCCACATCGATTTATTTGCACCTGGTTACTTCTTCCTGACGACCGACACGGCGGACTTGCTGCGCTGGCTGTGCAACGAGGCCGAGCGCGCCGGTGCCCGCATCCTCTGGAGTGCGCGCTTTACCGGTGGCGCTTGGGAAGGTGGGCTATTTCGATTCGCGGGCCTCAATATAGCGGCGCGTTACGTGCTCGGCGCAGATGGAGCGCGTTCAGCGGTTGCAGGATACTTTCGCCTTGGGCGCAACACGCGTTTCCTCACCGGCGTCGAGACCGAATATCAGGGCTTGGACCGCGTCGATCCACGCTTCCTGCACTGCTTTCTCGATTCCCGGCTAGCGCCAGGCTATATCGCCTGGATCGCCGCTGGTCCGCAAACCGCGCAGGTCGGCCTCGCGGTCGGGCCCGGAAAGAGGCCGATGCTGGCGCCGTTCCTCGCCCATGCCGAACCGCTTGTTCGTTTCAGCCAGGCGCGCGTTGCCGGGCATCGTGCGGGGCGCATACCCTGCGGCGGGCTGGTACGGCCGTTCGCGGGCCCGGGCGTCATGCTGATCGGCGACGCGGCGGGCGTCGTGTCCCCCGCAACCGGCGGCGGCATCAGATATGCCTTTCGCTTCGGTCGGCGCGCGGGGCAGGCGATTGCCGATTACCTCCAACACCTCGGTCCACGGCCCGATGCGGTGCTTGCGGCCGAGCTGCCGCAGTTCGCTTTGAAGCGCGGCCTCAGGCTGGCGCTTGACCTCGCCCCGCCCAACGCCATGATCTGCGGGCTGCTGCGCAGCAAGGCATTAGGGTGGCTCGCACAGCACATTTATTTCCACCGGCGGGGGGCGAGAGGGCTGACGTTCGCGGAATTCGAAGCGCGCCTTGCCACGTTTGCCGACAGCGTTGCCGCTCCGAAGACATCGACCGGTGAACAGGAAGCGTCCGGATCCTGCTGACGGATCGGGTGTGGGCAGGCTGCCGTTGCGCGACGCTGTTCTGGGCGTACGGCGCAGCGGCCGACCGTCGGGCGTACGCCGCGCAAGCCAGCCTCCCCGTCACCGGTGCCCCTTGAAAACCTTGTTTGTCAGCTTACCTGGGCTCGCCCGCCTTCATCATGACGGCCGGGATCCCGTGGAGACACGAAGCACATGCAGCAAAGCGACGTCGATGTACTGCTCGTCCGCTCAACAGATTCCAACCCCATCGCTGCCGCCAAAACCTTGCTCCGGGAACTTGTTCAGCAGCATAGGATGTACCTGACAGACGCCGCCGAGAACTCTACGATCCAATTGGTTGCCGGGCATTTCGCTCGTTACAGCATGCGGCCACGCAGGATCCGCGGCTTCATCGATAACTGATCATCGCTAACCGATCATTGCGGAGGGGGTGTGCCCGAGGATTCGGGCTTGTTTCCTTCCCAGCGCAAAGGAGAGGCAGCCCGCAGCAGCCTCAGGCCGCCAGGTTGGCTCGGGGTGCGTATACGCCGACCGCGCTCGGCCGGCTGCTGCGCCCGCAACCGCCCGGGTGCGGCGTCGCTTCCCGATGCACGGGGCGTCGAGTGCGCTGCGCGACCGACAAGCTTGCTTCGCCATGTCTCGCACTGATTTTCGTCATGTCGTTGCGGCTCGTTCAAGCATTCACGCCGACAGCCGCGCAACGCCGCTGGCTGCCCGTGCGCCCGCGCTGCACCTCGGACGGCGCGGCGAGACTGGCGCTCTCAGTGCCACTGGGCTATCACATTACCGCCCATCCGCGCGCGCTTCAGTGCGTTGTGCGCCGCTGGCGCTGGCGCAGCCACGCGAGCGCCAAACAACCACGCGGGAGGTCGCCCTTCGTGCGAGTCGGCATCGAGGTCGGTGGCACGTTTACGGATCTGGTCGCCATAGGGCCCGATGGCATCCGTGTGGCCAAGGTGCCGAGCGTGCCGCGCGCGCCCGATGAAGGGGCGTTCGATGCGCTGACCGCCAGCGGCATTGCCATTTCGGCCATCACCGACCTCGCGCACGGCTCCACCGTCGCCACCAATGCGGTGCTCGAGCGCAAAGGTTTCGCGACGGCGTTCGTCACCACCCAGGGATTTCGCGACATCCTTGCCCTGCAGCGCCACGGTCGTTCGCGCATCTACGATCTTGAGTACCGGAAGCCTACGCCCGTCGTGTTGCGATCGGCGAGCTTCGAGGTGGTCGAGCGCATCTTATCTGACGGCGCGATCGCGACCCCACTGGACGTGGCGGACGTGCGCCAAAGGCTGCTGCCCGCGCTCGCCGCCGGTGGCTACGCAGCGGTCGCCATCTGCCTGCTCAATGCCTTCGTCAATCCGGTGCACGAGAGGGCGTTGCGCCTCGAGCTGGCGAGGGAGCTGCCCAATCTGCACGTCACGCTCTCCTCCGACATTACGCGCGAATTTCGTGAGTTCGAGCGCGCCTCGACGACTACCCTGTCCGCCTACGTGCAGCCGGTGGTCGATCGCTATCTCGAACGCTTTCGGGAACGGCTCGCCGCGGCGGGCTTTCGCGGGCGCTTTTCGGTGATGCAGTCGAACGGGGGGCGGCTGCCGGCAGAGGCCATGCGCGCCAACGCCATCAACGCGCTGTTGTCGGGTCCGGCAGCGGGAGTGGTTGGGGCCGTGCGGCAAGCGGGTCGCTCAGGCTACAAGAACCTCGTCACGCTCGACATCGGCGGCACCTCGACCGACGTTTGCGTGGTGACCGGCGGGGCGCCGCAGCTGACGCAGGAGTTTCAGCTCGACGGGCTGCCCATCCGCATTCCGCTCCTCGACATAAACACCATCGGGGCCGGCGGCGGATCAATCGTGTGGGTAGACGATGGTGGTATGCTGCGCGTTGGTCCGCGCTCGGCCGGCGCCGCGCCCGGACCGGCATGCTACGGCCGTGGCGGCGCGGAGCCAACCCTCACCGACGCTCACGTCGTTCGCGGCACCGTGCGGCCCGAGGCATTTCTCGGGGGGCGAATGGCGATCGATGCCGCTGCCGCGGCTCGTGCCCTGGCGCCAATCGCGCAGCGCTTCGGTCTTACGCTCGAGGCTGCCGCCGACAGCGCCGTGGCATTGGCCGACGCCAACATCGTACGCGCCATCCAACTCATCTCTACCGAGCGCGGCCGTGATCCGCGCGACTACGTGCTCGTGCCCTACGGGGGCGCCGGTCCGCTGCATGCTGCCAAGGTGGCAGATGAACTCGGCATCACCAGAATCGTCGTGCCGCCCGCCGCCGGCATTATCTCCGCCTACGGACTCATTGCCTCGGACTTTGTGATGTACGAGAGCATGACGCGACGGGCGATCGCCGATGGGCGGGCCGCCGATGTGCTGCGCGAGGTGTTTGGTGCTATGCGCGCCCGCGCGCTAGAGCGGGCGGGTGCCAGTGGGTTGAATGGACCGTTGAGGTTGTCGCTGACTTCGGAAATGCGCTTCGTCGGCCAGGCCTTCGAGGTAGCTGTGCCGTTCGAGGAATCGGAGCTTGAATCGCTCGATGCTGCAGCGGTGCGGCGGCGGTTCGGCGAGGCGCATCATCGCGTTTATTTCTTTGGCGGCGAGGCGACCAAGCCGATCGAATTCGTGTCCTTCCGGCTCGGGGTGGTGGCGCCGCTCGATCGGTTGCCTTTGCTCGTGGAGGAACAGGCAGTCCCTGCCCTGGCGCGTCCGATCCGCATATTCGACGGCAAGGCTTGGCAGGAAGCCCAGCTGCTGCGCCGCCACAGCCTGGGGCAGGAGAGAACCGTGCCGGGGCCGACGCTGATCGAGGATCCGACCTCCACGCTTTATGTGCCGCGTATGTGGAGCGCTCGCCTCGACGCCAATCACAACACAATTCTGGAGCGGTGTTGAGCATGCAAGAACGCGCAAGCGAGCCGCACAACGTCGGCGAAGATAGCGAAGTCGGGACCGCGCGCGCGCCGGCGGCGACCCTCGACCCGGTTGATTATGCCGTCATCTCACAGGCACTGATTGCCATCGCCCGCGAAATGGGCACCAAGCTGATTCGCTCGTCCTACTCCAATATCGTGCGCGAGGCGCAGGATGCCTCCGCCGCGCTGTTCGATGCGCAAGGCAATGTCGTCGCTCAGGCCGAGCTGATCCCCATGCATTTGGGTTCGATGTCGGAGATCTTCCGCGCCTGCGTGCTGCAGTGCCCGACCACCGGGCTCGAGCCAGGCGATTTTTACATCAACAACGATCCGTATGGTGGCGGGCAACATCTGCAGGACGTCTTCATCTTTACGCCAATTTTCGTCACGGGACGGATCGTCGCTTTCGCCGGGACGGTGGCGCACCACCTCGACCTCGGAGGCGGCAATCCCGGCATGACGCCGGATGCGGTCGACGTGCATGCGGAGGGCATCATTATTCCGCCGTCGCGCTACAGTTACGACCGCGATTGGAACGGCGGGCCGCTCGAGCGGTTGATCGCCGCCAACGTACGCGTGCCCTCGCAAACGATCGGCGACTTTTACGCCCAATTCGCCGCCAATGCGATCGGCGCCGCACGCATCGACGAGCTGAGCGCTCGTTACGGGGTAGCGAAGGTGCTGGCCGCAATGCGCGAACTGATGGACTACTCCGAACGGCGCTTCCGGGCCGCGCTGCAAGCCATTCCCGACGGCACATACCACGGCGAGGACGCCGTCGATGATGACGGGATCGACGACCGACCGCTGGTGGTCAAGGCCGCCGTCACCGTCGAGGGTGCGCACATCGCCGT
>JBPYEF010000353.1:0-2997 GCA_051985875.1 Hyphomicrobiaceae bacterium | reverse complement strand
AGGTTCATGATCGGCTTGGAGAACACGGGAAAGGCGGGTGGGCGGGTGCCATGCGGACCCGCCGCCAGCCCCTGACTCAGGGCAAGCTGCAGCTTGTCGAACACCCAGCGGTGCGCGGGATTCCATTCCCAGGCTTCGGGGTCGTCGGTGGGGATCAGGAGGTCGGGTGGGCAGGCCACGTCCGCAAAGAACTGGTGGCGCCACGGTGCTGGCTCGATAATCGGCACGCTTCTGGGACCTCGCTGCGGCGCCCGCTCGCCGGTAAGGGGGAGCATAGCCGCTCGCAGCCCCTCCCTGCCAGTGCGTGCTGGCGCGGCCGGCCGCCGCTGCGTCGGGCACCCGTTGCGCACGACGGCATTGCGGCCCTATCATCCGGCGACACTGCCGTTTGACCCGAGCATTATCGATGCCCCACGCCACCGACGAAGCGCAGATAAAAGCGTACTGGCAGCCTGGCTGCACCAGCTGCCTGCGCATGAAGGAATTCCTCACCAAACACGGCGTGGCGTTCGTTTCCGTCAATGTGCTGGAGGACGCGGGCGCCCTGGCCGAGCTCGCCGCGCTCGGGGTGCGTACCGTGCCGATCGTGCGCCGCGGCAGCGACTGGGCAAACGGGCAGGTGTTGCGCGACGTCGCCCGGGTCGCGGGTATACCTTGGGGCGGGGCGCGGATGCTCTCCCCACCCGAGCTGGTGGCACGCCTGTCGGCTGTCCAGGAGGCAGCGCAGCGCCTGTTCGCGCAAGTGCCCGATGCGGCGCTGCCCCGGCTGCTCCCCAATCGGCCGCGCAGCTACGCCGAACTCGCCTACCACATCTTCAACATCGCCGATGCCCTGCTTGAGCACGAGGTGCAGGGGCTGCCGCTGCGCGAGGGCGCCTACTCCAGGGTGCCGCCGCCGAACATGCAGACCAAGGCAGCCCTGCTCGACTACGGCCGCGACGTGACGGCGCGCCTGTCGGCCTGGTGGAACGGCCCCGGCCGCAAAACGGATTTCGCGCGCAAGGCGAACGTCTACTACGGCGATATCACGCTGCACGAGTACCTGGAACGCACTACCTGGCATTCGGCCCAGCACGTGCGACAGCTGCTGATGGTGCTCGGCATGCTCGGCATCGCTGCCGATGGGCCACCTGGCCCGGAGCTGTTCGCCGGATTGCCGATGCCCGACAAGGTCTGGGACGACGAGCAGAAGCCTGCCTGAGTTCCACCCAAGATCCGCTACGGGTGCGTGGCGCCTCCCCAATCACCGCGCCGCTGCAAATGCGCGCGCCACCCTGCAAGGCGTGGCATTGAGGCTACGTCGAGGAGCGATCGTTGCGCGTGCGCGCTCGCTGGGTGAGCGTGGCGGTGTGCTCGCCGAGCCGCGGTGCGCGGCTGCGGATCAGCGCGCGCTCGCCATCGAACGACAGCGGCAGGCTCATCAGCTCCATGCCGATCTCGGCCAAGGGCTGCAGCATGCCGAGCGCGGCGGTCTGGGCGTGAGCCTTGACGGTGGCGAGGTCGTTGATTGGCGCGCATGGCACGCCGATGCTCTCGAGGCGCGCCATCCACTCCGCACTTGCCCGCTCGCGCATGATCGCGGCAACCAACGGAACCAGCGTGCGCTTGTTGACGACCCGGTCGGCGTTGCTGCGGAAGCGCGGGTCCGTCGCCCACTCGGGATGCCCGAGTGCCCCCGCAAGCTTGGCAAACAAGCGGTCGTTGGCCGCCGCAACGATCAGCTGGCCGTCGGCGGTATCGAACGCTTGAAAGATGACCACCGCCTGGCTGCCGCTGGTGTCCCGCTCGGGCAGGGTGCCGCTCGCCAGGAAGCGGGCGAAATGCACCGTGAGCAGCCCGAGCGCCGTTTCATATAGCGAGGCATCCACCACGCAGCCCTTGCCCGTTCGCTCGCGCTGCAGCAGCCCGGCGATGCAGCCGAGCGCCGCCCAGACCGCGCTGCCGAGATCCAGCACCGAGGTACCGATGCGCACGCCCGGGCGGTCGGGATAGCCATTGACGGAAAATAAGCCGGAAAACGCCTGCACCATCGGCTCGTAGCCGGGATGGCGCTGCATCGGACCGGTTGGGCCGAAGGCGGACAGATTGCAATAGACGAGCCGGGGGTTGAGCGCCTGTAGCGCCGCGCTGCCGAGCCCCGCGGCGTCCATGACGCCCGGCCGCAAATTGTGCACCAGCACGTCGCAGTGCTGCACATGATCTTTGAGCCAGGCGATGTGCTCGGGGTCCTTGAAGTCGCGTGTGATGCTCCGCTTGTTGGCGTTCAGCGCCTGGAAGGTCGCAGAGGTGCCATGGCAAAACGGGGGGCCCCAGCCGCGGGCGTCGTCGCCGGTCTCCGGTCGCTCGACCTTCAGCACGTCGGCGCCGAGCAGGGCGAGAATGAACCCGGCGTAGGGCCCGGCGATGTTGTTGGCGAGCTCGACGACCTGCACGCCGGCGAGTGGTTGCATGCTTTCCTCCTTGCGCGCAGCGCGCTGGCGGCCGCAGCAGCGGCCGAGTTCACCTTCTTCTCCAGGCAATGGGCGCCCCCGGCGCGGACATCGTCCGCGTCGCGGCAGATCTCCCGCTCGCGATTGGCCAAGCAGATCGCCGCGGCGAGTGAATGGCACATCGCATACACCTCGCTGCCATAAGCACTTGCCTGTCGCCAGCCCAATCCCGAACCCAGTCCCGATCCATGCGCCGTTGCTTGCGGCGCTGCACGGGGTGCCAAATGGCTCGCAGCGCCGCGAAGTCGGCGGCTTCGCGCCGGTCGTCGGCCCGCCGCTGCCGCGCGCAGCCCGGCGCTGTCGGCTCCCGCGCGGCATCTGCGACCGGGCACGGGGAGCCCATGGCGCGCACCCCACCCTCCGCCGCCGCCTGCCGCATGGCTGCGCGGCTCGCGGCCGTCACTGGCGTCCAGGCATTGCGCCTCGCGGGTTCGGTTGAGCGCAACGCGCCAAGGCGCCGGTCGACACGTCCTGCCGGCGTTGCCCCCCAGTTTTGCCCCCGGTCTTG
>JBPYEF010000352.1:0-2600 GCA_051985875.1 Hyphomicrobiaceae bacterium | reverse complement strand
GCCTAGATCTGCACGGCCTCGGCAATGGCCTTCTGCTTGGCCGGATCGGGCTCGCGTGCGAACTGATCGCGCAGGGCCTCCATTTTTGCGTCGCACGGCCAACCAAACAGCGCCTTGTCGCAGGACGAATTGAAAAACGCGGCGGTGACCGGGTTGGTGATGTCGGCCGCCACCCACGATGTCAGGAACGCATGCCAACCGCCGGCGCTGGCCGGGTCCTTCTTGGCCCGCCGCGCGACCAGGGTTTGCCAATCCATCGACTGCATGTCGACCTTGAAGCCGCCCTTTTCCATCAGCGACTTGGCAACGGGGGCGAGATTGGTCAGTACCGCGAGGTCGGTCGAATGCATCAGCACGATCGGCGTGCCGTCGTATCCGGCTTGGCGCAGTAGGTCCTCGGATTTTTTGAAGTTCGATTCGAGCAGCCCCTCCATGCCCGCGTCGGTCGCCAACGGAGCGCCGCACACGAACATCGCCTTGCAGGTCTTGTAATAATCCGGATCGCCGATCACGGCGTCGAGGAAGTCCTTCTGGTTGAAGGCGTACCACAGGGCCTTGCGCACCAGCGGATTATCAAACGGCTTTTGCAGCCAATTGGGCCGGAATGCATACTGGTTGCCGAGCGGATTGTAGTCCCAGAGCTTGATACCGGCATCCTGCTTCAATAGCGGCAGCAAGTCGTGCGGGGGGTCTTCCTTATAGTCGATCTCACCGGCGAGCAGTGCGTTGACGGCCTGTTGATGATCGCTGATCGCCCGCCATTCGACGCGGTCGACATGAACGACCTTGCCGCCGGCGAGGCCCGAAGCGGGTTCCGGACGGGGCTTATACTTCTCGTTCTTCACGTATACCGTCTTGTCGCCAGGCTTCCACTCGTCACGCTTGAAGATGAACGGCCCGGAGCCCGTGAAATCGGATATCTGCTCGTTGGGGTCCGTCTCCGCGACGCGTTTGGGCATCATGAACGGGACGTTGGAGGACGGCTTGCCCAGCCCGATTAGGACAAGTCCGGTCGGGCTCTTCAGGCTGATGGTGAAGGTCTTCGCATCGACGGCATCGATGCTAGCGACGAACGACATCATCTTCTGGCCGGTTGCATCCTTGGCGGCCCAGCGTCGGATCGAGGCGATGCAATCCTCGGCCGTTACCGGCGGGCCGTCGTGCCAAAACAGCCCGTCGCGCAGCCGAAAGGTGTAGAGTAGGCCGTTGGGGCTGACGTCGTAGCTATCGACCATCTGCGGCTTGATCTCGCCCTTTTCGTTCTGCGCAAAGAGCGTGTCGTAGATCATGTAGCCGTGGTTGCGTACGATGTAGGCGGTGGTCCAGATGGGGTCGAGGATCTTCAGATCCGAGTGCATGACGGCGCGCAACGTCTTTTGCGCCAGCGCAGGTGTGCTGCACGCCGTCAGCGTAATCACCAGCGCCGCATTCAGATACCTGCCGAGGTAGCCCATTCTTCCACTCCACTTCGCCTAACCCTGCGCCCGAGGTCGCGGCAGCGCGCAGATCGGGGACGAGGGCAGCAGTCCGCTTCCGAGATAACATACGCCGCTTTGTCGGAAGTCAAAGCCCAGATCGCTCGGGCATTTGCGGCTGCCATCGGCGGCGCCATCCTGCCGCATGCGCGGGCAGTGCGGGGGATGGACGGGTGGGTCGCGGAGGCGCTCGGGGGGGCGGCGCGGAAACACAGGCTCGGGGTGCAACCAGCCGAGCTCGAACGCGCCCCGCTGGCGGGTACAGCCAGCAGCGGTTCTTTCGGCTATCGGCGCGTCAGCTCATCGAAGATGCGCGCAAACTCGACGGCGCCGGGCTTTTTGACATTGCTGTCCATGCGCTCGTCGAGCGCCTGCAGCAGCTCGCCCGCCGTCTTCTCGCGCACGACGCCGTTGCGATAGTAGCCCCCTTCGCTGAAGAAGTTGCTGGTTGGCATGTTGCGCGCCACCGGCAGCATCATCTCAAGCCCCGTGCCCGGGCCGGCGAGATTCATCAGCTCAAGCTCGGCCCCGGTCAGGCGGCTGCGGCCCGCCCTCTTGGCCTCGTCCAGCAGGCCCTTCAGCTTGACCACCTGCAGCCATGGGCCGACGTCGGCATCGAGGTTCAGCGTGTGAATGGCAAGGCCGGCCGGCGTGCCCCCAAAACGCACGTGGTAGCTCCATCGGTCGGGGATGCTGTGGGCGGTGTGGAGCATGTGACGTAGAATTGCTGCCTTCAGCCGCAGCGCCGTCGCACCCTCGCGCGACATGCCCGGCGCGGCGGCCATCGCCAACAGCCGCTGGATGAATGAGGCCCCGTGCCGAACGAACTCGCTCGTCGAGTTGGCGTGCAGCAGCTGGGCATAGCCGAGGGCCGAGGAGATCGGGTGGCCCTGCTTGGTGATGGGATTGATTCCCGACTGCATGTCGTAGGTGCCCTGGCCGCCGGTCTCCAGGGCATAGACGCGCACCACCTGGTCCTTGCTCAGCCCAACGGCAAGGGCCTCGCGCGCATAGCGCCGCTTGAAGTCAGGTTCGTTCGTCGCGGTGGGGATGAACGCGAATTGCGCCTTGGCCTGGGCCAGGCAATCGGCGACGTTGGGCAGCGGCCGCGGGGGCACCGTGGCC
>JBPYEF010000351.1:0-6106 GCA_051985875.1 Hyphomicrobiaceae bacterium | reverse complement strand
CGCCACGGTGGCCACTCGGTGCGGACTCCTCGGTGCCTGCTCCATGAGGCCGGCGTACGGATTGACCACCCATTTTTCCGTCAATTCCGCTCGAAAGTTGCGGGTCTGCTCCTCGACGAGGCCCGGGCGCGCGTATGCGCGACGCGCTCCTCCGGCCGCTTGGTCGCTACAAGTCGCCGGGCAGCGTCGAGGGCTCGTTTCCTTGCTGCCGCGCAACCCGAGCACTCCCGCGACCGCCTGCAGTCGCTACCGTTGCCAGCATGCTCGCGGGCGCGGCAACGCCCCGGGCCCAGTGGGGGCTTGAATTTTTGTGATCTGATTTCGATATTAAAAATGTTCGCAGGCGTTGTATGGGAGATCGTCCATGACCACGGCTTCGCCCTCTTCACGTCGCCCCGTTGCCGACAAGGAACTCAAGTCGGGCAACGGCTACCTTATGCTCGCCGTCGGGATTGCGCTCGCAGCACTTTCGGGGTCTCTGGCTTGGTCGGCCATCGCCCATGGCAGCTTCGCTCTGCCTCAGTTTGCGCTGGGAATCGTCGGCGTCATCGCAGCGGTGCTCGTGTTGACAGGTCTTGTCGTACTGCAACCGAACGAAAGCCTGGTGTGCTTGCTATTTGGTAGTTACGTCGGGACCGAGCATCGGCCCGGCTTTTGGTGGGTCAATCCCTTCAACGCGAAGACGAAGGTGTCGCGGCGGTTGGAGACGCTGGAATGCGGGCCGCTCAAGGTCAATGACGCCGTTGGCAATCCAATTGATATCGGCGCAGTCATTGTTTGGCGCATCGAGGATGCCGCCAAGGCTGTGTTGGAGGTGGGCTCCTATCGGAACTACGTGAAAGCTCAGAGCGAGACCGCACTCAGGCGGACGGCAAGCGCTCACCCCTACGACCACGTTGAGGCCGAAGAAGCCGTCAAGCAGGGCGCGGCGACGGCAGAAGGGGCAGAAAGTCTCGTATCCCGAGTGACCCTGCGCGATGGTGGCGATGCCATCAGCGAAAATCTGCTTAAGGAAATCCGCTCACGCATGCAGCCGATTGGCATTGCGGTGGACGAGGCGCGGATCTCGCATCTCGCCTATTCCTCCGAAATTGCCGGCGCAATGCTGCGCAAGCAAGCGGCAAGTGCGGTGGTCGCCGCTCGGCGCATGGTGGTCAAAGGTGCCGTCAGCATCGTCGAGAACGCGCTCAGCGAGCTCGACCAGAAGAGAATTGGTGAAGCCCTGGATCCCGAGCGCAGAGCGGCGATGATCTCCAATCTGCTGGTGGTTCTGGTCGGCGATCGTGAGGCGCAGCCGGTGATCAATGCCGGCACCCTCTATTCGTGAGGGACCATGGCCGAGCGAGGGCGTCCTCGAGGACCGGAGCGCATTCCCTTTCCGTTACGCCTTGAGACGTCGATTCTTGAGGCAGTGAAGCGGTGCGCCGCGGCGGACATTCGCAGCATTAATGCCGAAATCGAGGTGCTGCTACGCGAGGCGCTGGTGCGCCGCGGCATTCGGGTCAGATCGGCTAAAGATGTCGCCTAGGCGGACACCTGTTTGCGGATCCAACACCGTCGCCAGCCTAGGTGCGACGCGCACCGCGATCATCGCCGGAAAGGTTGATGGCTCGAATGGGCGAATACACCGCAGCTACAACGTCGTGCCCGACGACACGCGCATCGATCAGACGCCGGCCGGCTTCGTCCACCCGCATCGTCGCGAAGGCTCCGGCGGGCGCGCATTGCGTGGGCGCGCTCCGTCCCGGCGGGCGCGAGATCCGCGCCCGTCCCGTGCACTGCTTGCCTGCTTTTTGGCCAGGCCGGTCGCCCGCCGCTCGGCGTGCCTATCGGGCGGGCGCGGAAGCCTCAGCTCTGCGCGATCGGGTACTTGGCAAGGATGGCCCCGATTCGATTGAGCGCCTTCTCCGCGGCCGCCTGCGGCGTCATCCCTTCCCTAATTACGTCGGCCTCGGCCGTGCCCCAAATTTGCTGGGAGTTTGCCTCCGCATACCCGGGGTTGAAGACGGGCTGAACCGGCACGGTCGGAGCCAAAAGGCCCTCGTGCGCGTACGCCGCCACGTGCGGGTCCTTGGAGTGCAACCAGAAGGGATCGCTTTTCGCGATCTCGGGCATCGCGGGCAGCCACCGACCCAGCCCGGTTTTCAGGTACGCATTGGTCACCTGTGGCTGGATCAGGTACTTGAGGAAGTCTTTGGCAACGGCGACGTTCTTTGCCCCCTTCGGGACGAAGGCGCCGCCGACACCGAGCTGCGCCGGAATCTCCTTGCCTGCATTATCGAGCGGCAGACCCATGGTAACGACGTCGTCGTATTCCTCCTTCTTATGGTACAGCGCGACCTCGGTGGAGATCGTGCCATCCAAACTCATCATGATTTGCTTTGCGTGGAACGCATTGTTGTCGTCTGCATCGTTCCAGCTGAGCGCTCCGGGCGGGACATATCCCTCCTTGACTGCCGTCGTGATATAGATAAGTGCCTTGATTACCGCCTCCTTGACCTGCGGATCGTCAAGATGCGGCTTCCCATCCTGCGTGACGATGCCGTTGCCGCCGTAGGCGATCAAAAAGTGGTGAAACATATTGTTGCCGTCGGCCGGCCCGGTGGTGGTCGGCTGTAGCCCGAGAGCATAGATGCCGCGCATGCCCTGGTCGCGCAGCTTCTTCTGCATCGGCTTGAAGAAGTCCCAGAACGCATCCCATGTCTTCGGCGCGTCCGACATCTTGTAGCCGGCCTTCTCGACCAGCGAGTTCCAAATATGGAACGGCAATACGGCCGTCTTGAAGGGGGCGTAGTAGATGCTGCGCTTCTTCTTGACATTGTTGTAGTACTGAGCCGCGAGATACGCGGTAGGGTGGTATTGCGATTTTTGCGTATCGACGACGTCGCTAAGGTCCACCAGCTTGTCGTTCCAGGCATTCTGCGGAATGACCGTATTGGCGGCCGTGTCATGGTTCATGACATCTGGGACGTCGCCGGTGGTCAGTGCGCCGACGATCTTCTGCATCAATGGCGCGAATGGAACGAGCGTGTAGTCGATCTTGTTGCCGCTCGCCTTCTGATATTCATCGACTACGGCTCGGAAGCCAACGTCCTCCTCGCGAACGAAACCCTGCGGCCACCATACGCTCGCGGTGGTGGCCGCGGCATTGGCGATGAAGGGTCGCGCCGTTACGGCGCCTGCGGTAAGTAACGATCCACGCAGTAGAGAACGCCTGCTCAGTCGGGTCATGCCAATCCTCCCATGTTTTGTTTTTGCTGTAGCGGGTGCACCGGCGCCTGCGATCCGCTCGCTGTGCGCGGGGGGTAAGGGACGTGCCCTGCTGCTGACCACCCCGCCATGGCGGGCACGGTCCCACGCTGGGGGCGTGCGCCAGGGGCGTCGCTACCACATCAGATTAGCACCCTACCCGCCCGAAGTAAGCAGGTGTCGGGTGGGCGGGACATGCCTGCCAGGGCGGTCTTGTGGGCGCTCTTGTGCGCGCTTTTGTACGTGCGCGGCGGGACCGCGCAGCGCAGGGCCATAATTCCTCGGCGCAGGCTGTGCGGCGACGTGCTATGCTTCCCGGTCGAGAGCCCCGTCGACTGCGGGCTCCCCGGCAGCGGCGGCTCTCGCAGATGACGTTCGGACGATCTGGGTCGCAGCGGGCCGTCGTCTACGCCGGGACGGCACATCATTCCCGGTGCGCCGCAAGCAGGTGGCAATGCGATGATCCTTCCCGCCTACACGCAACGCATGGCGCGCTACAATCGCTGGCAGAATGCCAGCCTGTACGCCGTCGCCAACGGGCTATCTGCCGAGGAGCGGAAGCAGCCACGCGGCGCGTTCTTCGGCTCCATCCACAACACGCTGAGCCACCTGCTATGGGCCGATCAACTCTGGATGAGCCGCTTTAGCGAGCTGCCGAGGCCGCAGGGCGGAATTGCCGAGTCCGTCGCGTTGTTTCCGGATTGGCAGATGCTGTGCGCCGAGCGCGCCGGCTGCGATCGCGCGATCGTCGAATGGGCTGACGGCATCGATGGCTCCTGGCTGATGGGTGAGCAAACCTACTATTCCGGCGCCGCCAAGCGGGAACTGACGAGGCCGCGCTGGATGCTCGTCACGCACATGTTTAATCACCAGACCCATCATCGCGGCCAGGTGCACTGCATGCTCACACAGGTGGGCGGCAAGCCGCAGGACACGGATTTGCCCCTTACCCCCGAATAGTCCCGCGTTCACGCCATACGGCAAGGCCCACGGTGAGCGACGGCGTGTGCCGTGCAGCCGGCGCGGGCGGCGAGCGGCGATGGCTAGCACCATCGCGCGCCCCGCAGTCTGCGTTGCTGCTGGATATGCTGAACGCGTCGATCGTCGGCTGTCGACCTCCGCGGCGGCGCCGATCGACGCCGGGCGAGGGCAATCTTTTCGCGGCACGCGGGGTTGGCGATCGCGCGCCTGCGCGGGCGCGGCTTCTCGGGCGAAGACTGCAGCAAACGCTTGCGGAATAGGGTCGGAGCGCCAACTCCCAACCGGTATCAGTCGGCGGCCGCGAAGCACCAGAGCATCAGACCAATTGCCAGCGGCGTGGTCCACATGACGCCGTACAGCCAGTAGATCTGCAAACGCTCAATCCATTTGAGGCGCATGAGCTTGCGTTCCGCAGATCTTCGCAGGTCGCGGGCCCCGCGGAAGGCACGCGGGTCGGTATGCGGCGTTGAACGCTCGCGGTCTTTGGCGAAGTCGATCTCCTCCTCCGCGCGGGCAATATCCCGATCGATGTCGTCGTGGTTCTCGGAACACTCCTCGAGTGCCTTCTCGTACTCTTCAACGAGCGGGCGCAGCTCTTCCTCGTGGGTGACTGCCGAGATCGTGAGACGGCGCAGAACGCTATTCACCTTGCGTCCGCATTGGTCGAAACGGCGTGCCTTGGCCGGATAGTCCTTTGCCTGTTCCATCAATCCGAGCCCAAGCGACAAAGCACCGGTGATGAACGCCGTGAAGTCCAACACATTCTTGGTGTGTGCGGTGAGCGCGTCCTTGAACAACAGAGCATAGACGGGAACGAGAAAGCCGATGATGCCTGCGAAAGCAAAAGCGATCGTGCTGGCGTTTTGCTTTCGCTCAAAGCGCTTGGCGGCGTTGAAGCGGGCGCGCTTTACAAGCCGCCAATCGCGCAAATACGCGTGCGTGGCTGCGAGCTGCTCTGAGGCCACGCGCAAGTGCGGCCGGCCTGTCCACTCGGGCGGCGGGCGCTGCGCGAATCGCTGGTCTTGCATGCGAGAGCGGTATCAATCGGTCGGCGCGAGAGCAAGTCTGGCGCGTCGAAAGCGCCTGCCTGCAAAAGTAACCACGGGCAACCCGCGACGGCACCGCGCTCATGCACCACCTGGTCGGCATCAGCAACACGTTGACCGAAGCGCCCCGAAGCGCCGAGGCGCCCGCGCAAGGTCGCCGCCCCGAGCTCCGGGCACCTCAATCGCGCGCGTCGCGGGGCCTGCGTAGCGCGCGGGCGCAGCCACAGGGGGGAGCAAATTTCCTTGCGGCGCGTGACGGGCGATGCTTGCATCGGCTAATGCGTACCGCTGCTCCCCTTGCCATTGTTGCCGGTTGTCGCACGCCAGGCGCGGTCTCCCCCGCACTTGGCGCGCCCGCAGGCGGAGGTTGCGTGATCGCCGCGCTCGAGGGCTATCGCGTCGAGCTCGCCGGCCGTCGCCATCCGCTGCTCGGCGCCCCGTCGAGCACCATCGGCACCATCGACGGCGGAACGGTCGCTCACATGGTCGCCAGCGAATGCCGCATGGCGCTGGACCGGCGCATTCTGCCCGGCGAAGATGTGCCGGCGGCGTTGGCCGAGGTGCTCGGCGCGCCACCGGCGATCGGCGGCAAGGACGGAGGCACCGACGCTGCATGGATATACCGGCAGGCGGGCATTCCCATGGTGCAGTTCGGCTCGGGCGATAGCCGCTTCGTGCCGGCGCGCGACGAGCGCGCCGAGATCGCTGCCCACATCGCCGCGATCGAGGCGCTGGTTCTCACCTTTGAGGAGATTTTAGGGGTCGCATCATGAGCCGCAAGGTACTCGTCAAGGCGCGCAGTGGCTACGCCTTCGCGCTAAAGGCCGGAG
>JBPYEF010000350.1:0-6732 GCA_051985875.1 Hyphomicrobiaceae bacterium | reverse complement strand
GTGGGGCCGAGGATTTCGCGCAGTCGGCGCCATGGATCGCCATCTTTCCGGGACTGGCGATCGTGCTCTCCGTCCTTGGCGTCAACCTGTTCGGCGATGCCTTGCGCGACACGTTGGATCCCAAGCTGCGCCGACGCTAGGCGGCCAGGCACCCGGCAAGGGGCAAGCCGGCAAAGGGGCCAGCCGGTAGGGGGCGCCTTGTATGCTCCGACCTTGCGGGCGGCACGGGAAGACTGCGGTGCGTGCGCCGACCGCGCCGCGGCGCAACACGCGCAAGGGGGCAACATGGCGACCTACCGCAGAATTGAGGTACGGCCGATTGCTGGAGCACTCGGCGCCGAAATCGGCGGGGTCGATCTCGCCAACTTGGATGCGGCGACCTTTGCCGAGATCGAGTCCGCCTGGCTTGAGCACCTCGTCGTTTTCTTCCGCGGTCAGAGCATCAGCCCGGAGCAGCAGGTCGCGCTGGCGAAGCGCTTCGGGGAAATTCACCATCATCCGTTCATGCAGGGTCTGCCCGAACATCCGGAGATCCTCGAGATCGTCAAGCACGAGGGCGATACGCGCGCCTTCGGCGAATCCTGGCACACCGACCAGATGTTCTCGTTGCGACCGGCGCGGGCGACGATCCTCTACGCCAAGGAAACGCCGGCTGTCGGCGGCGACACGCTGTTTGCCAACTTGTATCTGGCGCACGACACCTTATCGCAGTCGATGCAGGCCCTGCTCGCGGGTATCAGGACGTGGAATGTCGGCGACCGCAAGCGCTCGCGCGGCGATGGGATGGGCGCGCGCGCAGGACGCTATGCGGGCAATCAAACCATGGCCGCCAAGGTGCGCGATCCCGGAGACCGGCCGACGGAGGCCGCGCATCCCCTGATCCGCACGCACCCCGTAACCGGACGCAAGGCGCTGTACATCGGCAACCACACCGAGACCCTCTGCGGCTTCAGCGACGCCGAGGCCCGGCCGATCGTCGACTTCCTCAAGGCGCATGCCGTGCGGCCGGAATTCACCTGCCGGTTCCGCTGGCAAGTCGGCTCGCTGGCGATTTGGGACAATCGCTGCACGCTGCATCGCGCCCTCAATGACTATCACGGCAAGCGCCGGCGCATGCATCGCATTACGATCGCTGGCGATACGCCCGTGTGAGCCGGGGAACTCCGCGGTAGCGCCGCGCGCCTCAAGGACGGGCGCGGGCGCTTTCGTGCCCGTCAGGAAATCGGCACCCATGCGTCGGAAGCAATGAGCTCGAGCCTGCGGCAAAGCGCAAGCAGGCGCAGCCACTCGCGGCGGCTAAGGGCAGCTTCTGCACCGCGCCGGTTCAGGGTGCAGAGGAATTCCTCCGCATCGTCGTCGTTGAGCTCCAACCGGTTTTCGTAGGCCCGGCGGATCAGCGTGGCGGCGCGGTAGCCGCCGATCTGAGAGCGGCGCCAGGCACCCTCGCGCAGCGCATAGAGCGACTCAAGCTGGCGTGTGGTCAGCGGCTTTGCGCCATCGTAGCGGCAAAGCTCCGCCAGCAGCGCGCGCATGCGCGGGCTGGCATCGTCCGTTGTCGCGAGCACGAGCCGGGCGGTGGTCCGCACCCGGACCGGGTCGCTCGCCAGAGCCGTCATCTCGCGATAGTCCATGCGTCCTCTGCGCGCATCTGCCAGGCCGGCACGGACGCTGAATAACCCGTTCACAGCTTGTGCAATGTTTGTGTGATTCGCATGCCGGCGATCAAGCTGCGCCAGAGCCACGCCCGCTTGTGGCTGCAACCTGTGGCGCGCGTGCGCCGCGCATTGCCTCACTCCCCGCGCTTTTCCGGCGGGCGGCAGCGCGAGCTAGTGACGCGCCGCCGTCGGTCTGCCGACTGCAGCCGCCAAACCCGCGCCGCAGACGGTCCCCCGACGGGCCTTAGCGAGCGGGCGGCGGCACGAAGCCGCCGGCTTCGCGCTCGAGCAGCTCCGCAAAGCGGATGGTCGTGCGATCCTCAAGGTAAGGACCGATGATCTGGACGCCCAGCGGAAGGCCTCGTGCACACAGGCCGATGGGCGCTGCCGTCGCAGGCAACCCGGCGACCGTAGCAATGCCTGGCCACACGATTTGGTCGAGGTAGGGATGGCTGCTGCCGTCAATGTCGATGCGCCGCGTTCGTTGCTCGGGGCTGTGGTCGTGTGGAAAGGCTGCTGTCGGCATCGGCGGACAGAGCACGACGTCAAAGCTGCGGAACAGCTCGCGCCACTGCTGACGCAGGCGCGCGCGGGCCGCGTCGGCAAAGATCCAGTCGCGGTGGCTGATGACCGAGCCGCGTGCCCGCGACGCTGCGAGACTGTCATCCTCGGCCGGCAGTGATCGGACGGCATCCTCAACGCGCCGATATTGATCGATCGGCAGGAGTGCGCCGAACACCGAGGACAGCAGGCGCGTGTAGATCCTGGCGGAGTGCGCGAGATCGGGAACGAGGGGGCTCGTGCGTGCAACCTTGGCGCCCATGCGCTGCAGTCGCTCTGCCAGCGCTTCGAGGGCGCCACGCACGCTCGCGGCCGTGGGGATGTTGGGATGCGTGTCGAGGATCAGGATGCGGAAGTCGCCGAGCGTTTGCCACCGCGGCGGGGGCAGTGCGAGTCGGTAGGCGACCCCTTGTGTCAGTGCGTCAGGACCGGCAATCAGATCGAGTGCCAGCGCAAGGTCAGCGGCTGAGCGCGCCATCGGGCCAATGACGGCAAGATCGCTTTCCACCGGCAGGGGCGCAACGTTGGGCAGCGTATGGCCGCGCGCCGGGACGAGACCGAGGCTCGGCTTGTGGGCAAATACCCCGCAATAATGCGCCGGCGTGCGCAGCGAGCCGCCGATATCAGAGCCGAGCTCGAGCGCCACGTAGCCGGCCGCAAGCGCCGCTGCCGATCCTCCCGACGAGCCGCCCGGCGTGCGCGCGAGATCCCAGGGATTGTTGGTCGTGCCGTAAAGCTCGTTGTAGCTCTGCCAATCAGCCAGCGAGACGGGGACGTTGGTTTTGCCGATAATCACGGCGCCGGCGGCCTTGACGCGGCTTACGGCAAGCGCGTCCTCGGGCGGTTGATAGCTCTTGGCCGCTGGAATGCCCCACGTGGTGGGCAGGCCGGCGACGTTGTAGGCCTCCTTCACGCTCATCGGCAAGCCGAGCAGCGGGCGCCGCTCGCCTCTGGCAAGGGCGGCATCTGCTGCCTTGGCCGCTTCGCGTGCGCGCTCGAAGTCGCGAACCACGAGCGCATTGATGCGCTCATCGTGCTCTAGGATACGCGCAATCGATTGTTCGAGCAGCTCTACCGCGGAAATCTTGCGCGCTGCGAGCAGCGCAACGAGCGCGTGCGCCGCCCGATAGTGCAGGCCGTCGCTAGCCAAAACGAGCCCCCTCTCCCCATCGCGGCATTTACTCCCGTCTTCCCTGTACAGGGATTGCACGCATCGAGCAATGCGGTGCACGGGCGCCTTCGGCTAGGTGACGTTGCAAGCACGGATCGGTGGTGCCGATCTTGAAGATGCCGTTTCCCGGCGGCGTCGCCGAGCGCATCACACAATTGCTGGACGCAGAAGGTCCGCCAATAGCCGGCACGGCAGCCTGTGTCGTTGGATCGCGCGGCGCGCCGCTGCGCATGCGTCGCTGCGGATCCGCGGTCACCCGCGCCACAGCCGCTGCCACCAAGGGCGTGGTGCAATGCCGCTGATGATCGGCACCTCCCCCGCGGCGGCGGATTTGCGCGCCGCCTCTAGCGCCTGCTCGCGGCCACGCAGGTCAAGGCGCAGCATGACGTTGAGGCAGCTGTCGGTCACCTGGTAGGCGCCGCACCTCGGGCAATCGACCTCAAGGCCTTCCGCAGTTTCGGCCAGGTGCTTTGCCGGGGCGCCGCAGATCGGGCATTGCATGTCAGAGTCCTCGGGGGCGAGTGCGCAATGATCGCAGAGCAATCGGCAAAACCGGCGCCGACCGGGTCTGGTTCCCCGGCGCCGGCAGTCGGCTGACCGTGCGCTCCCGTTTGCGAGCGGCCGGCACGCCTGGGCAACGGCGGCGACACGTCGATCCGTCGCCTGCGCATTCCCGCGCGTCGGGATTGCTCTACTAGCGCACCTGTCGCCAGCGATCGAGGGCGATCGCACGACCCTCTGCGTTCGGGCGCGCAATGTGGCAACGGGTGCCCACACGTGGCTAAGGCTCGGCCAGTGTTCGCTCGGAGTGTTCGCCAGGAGTGTTCGCCAGGAGTGGTTCGCTGGTCTTGTCGGCTCGCAGGGGCTGTCCGGGCGGGGTGCGCTCCCTAGGCGAAAGTTAGGCGGCACCACGCAAGGGCAAGGGCGCCGGACGTGCCGAGCGCAGCAGCGCGTTGCGGACGTGCCATGCGCTCGCGCGCTCGAGCGTCTGCAGGTAGGTGACCTCGCCGCCGGCGAGTACGGCCAGCGGCACACCGTCGCGGTATAGCAGACGGTTGCCGGTCAGCGCGGGGAGCCGTGCCCCCGGCGTCAGGATGCCCAGCAGGTTGAGCGGGTCGGCAGCGGAAACGGAAACCAGGCTGCCCTTGGGCTCTCGGCGACGCGTCTGGCGCAGGGCGCCGAGCGCCTCGGGCAGCGCGAATTGCTCACCGCTGAAGCCCGCGACGAAGCGCCCGCCGCGCACCTCCCCGCGACTTTCGAGTCGGTAGTAGACGCGCAGCAGATCCCGCCATGGCGGTAGCCAGGGGGCTTCGCGCTCCAGCAGGCGCCGGAACACCACCCCGTAGCGCCGCAAGAGGACGCGCGCGATGTATTCGACCGCGTTCCCCTGCGGCACGGCCGCCATGTTGCCCGTCAGCGCCCAACGCCCGGCGGCGTCCATGCTCGCGGCCAGGACGCGCCGCCGCCGGGCGCGCACACCCGGCCGGCGCTGGTCGGCCGGTGCCAGTAGGGCGCGCAGCCCACTGAAACCATCGGAGCTGACGAGGCCGACCGCAACGAGCTCGGCAATGGCATCCTCGACCTGGCAGCGCAGCAAACGCGTCCCCGCGACAATCTCGGCGAAGAAGGAGGCGCCGTGCCGACCGATGAATTCGGCGACGGTCGCGGCGCCGGCGCTGAGACCGGCGGCGGCGGCCTTGCTTATGATGCTCGTCCATGCGGGAGCGTGGGCGCGCGCAAGCAGAGCGATCGGGGTGGACCTGATCGGACCCGGCCGGCGCGCGTTGCCGGCGGGTCCTCCGTCGGGCCTGAGGCAGCGCCAAGTGACGGCTCCCGCCAGGCATAGCGCGTCGAGCCACGCCGGCTCGTAGGCAGCGAGCCGCGTCGGCAGGATCTCCCGTTCCCATGCGCCCGCCGGTGCTTGGAAGCCCTCGAGCTGGCCGACGAGCGCCTCGAGCGCATCGGCCCCTTCCATGCGAATATCGGCATCGGCGTGCTGCCAGGCACACAAAAAACGCAGGGCATCTCTGGCTGCGACGGGCTCGATCTCCGCGCGCAGGCGCTTGAGGGTGTAGCGATTGATGCGCGCGAGCAGGCGCCGCTCGCACCACTCCTCGACGCCAGCGCCGGGCGTGAAGTGGCCGCGCATCGCAAAGCCTTCCGCCTGAAGCGCGGCGAGAGCCGCGAGGATCTCCGCGTCGGCCAATCCCAATGGTGCGGCTAGCGCCGGCACGCAAATCGGGCCCACCGCCTCCAAGCGGCCACGCACAACAGCAACCAAAGCCTCGGCGTGCGACCAGGTACGCGCGGCAAGCGCCGCCGGGGCGGACAATCCGTGCGGCAGGCGCGCCGCGGGCCAGAATGCTGCGAATTGCTCGAGTCGCTCGGCAGCAATCCACAGCGTCCCCTCCGGACCCGTCGCGCGGCCGGCACGGCTTTCACGCTCGAGTTCCGTGAGCCATTGCCGCCAATCCGGTGACGCTGCGGCTTCGGCCTCGGTCAAAAAGCCGAGCGAGAGCAGCGCATCGTGCGCCTCGTCGCGGTTAGTCGCGTCGGGCCAGGCCTCACCGCGTACGCGCGCAATCGCTTCGGGATCGAGCCGACCGAGATCGGAGGCCGTCTCCAAGTCGAGCCAACGCCGGCCGATGACGGCCTGCGCGCGGCGTTCCTCGAGGGGCGCATCGTCGAGAAAGGCATAGGGTCGGGCGGACAACACCTCCAGGGCGAGCGGCGAAGGCTCGGTGAGATCGCGGGCGACAAGGCGGATGTCACCGCTTTCGAGGCCGGCGAGCAGGCGCTCGAGGCCGCGGATGTCCATGGCCTGGTGCAGGCAATCGGCAATGGTCTGTACGACCAGCGGATGGTCGGGGACCTCGCGTTCCCCTGCCAGGTTCTCGGCGCACGCAAGCTGATCGGGAAAGACGCTGGCAATGAGATCCTCCGCGTGCATGCGCGCGAGCTGTGGAGCAACCTTCTTGCCTCCGCGATAGCGCGGCAGCGCGAGCGACACGGCGGCGACCCAGCGCCAGCGGGTGATGAACATCGGAGCATCAAGCAGCGCCTGGATCAGCACGCTGCGCGCGCTGCTCGAGTGCAGATAGCGCGCAGCCTCGGCCAATTCGAAGCTGTGCGCGGTGGTCAGCGACAGGATGATGTTGTCTTCGGTCGCCGCCGCCTGCAGCTCGAAATTGAACTTGCGGCAAAATCGCTTGCGCAGCGCCATCCCCCACGCGCGATTGATGCGGCTGCCGTAGGGCGAATGGATGACGAGCTGCATACCCCCGGCTTCGTCAAAGAACCGCTCCAAAACCAGGCATTGCTGCGTCGGCATCGCGCCCAAAGCCG
>JBPYEF010000349.1:0-6000 GCA_051985875.1 Hyphomicrobiaceae bacterium | reverse complement strand
GTCTTGCCCTTGGCGCCACGGACCTCGGCGACCGACACGCCGGCGGACGGATAGTTCGCCAGGAGCTCAACGACCGTGCGCCCCGACGCATGGGCGCTGTCGAGCGCTTCGAAGGCTTCCAAAGCTTGCTTCAGGCTCATGGCAGCGCTCTTAGAGACCGGTCACCTGACGCTCGGTGGCCTCGCCTTCAGTACCGAGTCGAAGAAACCGAACAGGGCATCGCCGCCGATGAACCCCGCGGCAAGGACCTCCAGTGAAGCGGTCGCGGCGTGACCGGTGAGCCGCAGGGCGATGACCCGAATGGCAATGCCAGCGAGCACGGCCCAACCGGCGAGAGGATTGGGAATCAGTAAGCCGGTCGCCAGCAGGACACCGAGCTGACGCTGCGGGCCTCCGAGAGCCTGGATGACGGCGCCCGGAACCGCCCACAACATCAGCTTCCAGGCGACGCCGGCGGACGCCCCGGCCTTGATCGCCGCGACGTAAACCCGGTCGACCGGCGGCACCAGCGCTTGCCCGAAGTAGGTTCCATGGGCGAGCCAGACAATTGGAATAGCGATCAGAAACGCCAGCATCGCCGCATACAGCTGCTGGCGGCGACCCTCGAGTTCAAAGGGCAGGTTGCCTCCAAAGCCGCGCAAAATATACCCGGCTTTGAGATCGTACCCCATGTCGGCAAAGGCCGGGCCGGTCGCCGCGCTGAATCCCACCAGCAAGCCGAGCGCCGGAGCGGGGAAGCCGATAAGGATGCCGATGATCAGCGTGATTAGCGCGACCGCGAAGGCCGGGAACCAGCCCGAATGCATCGCTGCAATGCCAACCAACAGCTCATGGACGAAGGCGGCAAAGGCGGCGTAGAGCACGAACGTCGCGAGCATGGGCCATGACATCTGCGAGGCGACCCCGCCGATCACCGCGATCAGGGCGGCGATGGCGATATAGCCGATTGCGCCCGTGGTCAGGGCAGCGCGAAGCTCGTTGTCGCTTCGGCCACCGCCCGCTTTAGACGAGTCCGACCGTTGACCCATGCTGATCACCACCTGCACGAGTGCAACGATGCCCGCACCTACCATAAAGCCGTGAGGCACGTAGTAGTGCGTCATGTCGATGCCGGTCAGCGGCAGAGTGTAGCCGCGGATCAGCAGACCAATTCCAAACATTGTCAGCGCGGCGATATTGCCGATGAAGGCAACACCGAACGCGGACATGGGAATCTTCTGCCAGCTACCGGCGATGCCGACGGCAAGACCGAGCAAGAGCAGCAGCGCCTGTCGGCCACCTCGGTCGCCGGCCTTGATCGCTTCCACTGCTGCTACCCCCGGGGGCCAGGCACCCGCCGCAGGGAACACCTTGGTATCGAACATGCGGTAGAGCAGGTAGGCATCGAGCAGCATCGCCAACCCGGCCCCAACGAGCATCGGCGCAATCAAGTCGCTCCGGCCGAGTAGGAATGGAATGCCAATCGGTAGCAGTAGGCTGTTCGCGGCCCCGAAGGTCGCCGCCGATATCGTGCTCTGGGCGAGGTTCTGCACATGGATCGAACGGTAGCGCGCAAACAGGGCAACGGGGATTCGCGCCAAAAGCATCGCCACCAGCGCGCCGATGATCGAGGTATTCGGCGTCACTCCAAGTTGCAAGATCAGCTGGATGCCGATGATCGCGCCGAAAATGGCGAGAAGAATCAGAAGTAAAAACGTCGCCGGCGCGAACGTCGAGGGGTGCGACTGACCGGCAACCTGGTCGTCGACTGCAGCCTTGACCTCGGTCATCGCTCGCTCCCCCGTGTGGATCGCCCCGTGCCGCCTTGGGTCAGCTTACGCGATGCCCGCGGCAGCGAGGAGGGCGTCATTTTCTGCCTCCGATCCCAGCGCCTGGCCCGGTAGCAGCACGGTCGTCGGTCTACCTGCGCGAAACACCGGCGCGCAAACCGGACCGCAGAGAACGGTCGCGCTGCCGGTAACGCGCAGCCAGTCGCCCTCTGGAAGCCCGATCACGGTTCTGTCAGGGTTGACCAGCAGGTATTCGGCGATGCGCCTAACCCGCGTCTCGCCCTGATGCCCGGGCGGCAACGCGTTCGTGAAGTGCGGGTTGATTTGGAAGTCGACGAGCCCAAGGGCGCCGAAACCTCCAGGGTCGACGATCGGCATGTCATTTGTCGTGCTGATAGAGGGGCACGCCAGATTGGCGCCCGCGCTCCAACCGATGTACGGAACTCCCTGCCGAACCCGCTGCGCGATCGGCTGCAGCAGTCCCCGCGTTCGGCATTCCCGCAGAAGCTGAAAGGTATTGCCGCCGCCGATCACCACCATTTCCGCGGCCGCTAGGGCACCACCAACGTCACCTGTGAGGGGAACCGCCTCCACCGCGACAGCAGCCGCGGCGAACACCGCACGCACCGTCTCGGTGAAATCGCTCCAGGGCATGGTGACCGCGGCAAAGGGGATGAACAACGCGCGAGTGCGTCCCGCGGCAATCGCCGCAATGGCCGCACGGGCATGGACAAGAAAGCTGCCGTCGGGACTGCGGGAGTTGCTGAGCAGCAGAAGGTCCATTCACCACAACTCGCAAACAAGCGCGCCTTCCCCGGGCGATGTGTCCCGGCGGGGCGCGAAACGCAACCGCGGAACACGTGGACCCGCGCCTCCTTGCCGCACGGCCTCCACCGCGGCCGTGGTCAGGGCAGCAGCCGAGCCGCATCGCAGTCAGCCGTGCCGCACAGGGGGCTTGCCTGGCGGAGCGCTTGCTCCTGCGTGTGCGGCGGGAGACGCCAGCCATCATAGCGGAGTTCGACCCGCCCGCTAGCGCGGGCATGTGACGTTTTGGCATCGCCGCGCCTGGCGCCGTTCGACGTTTGCTCGCGTCGACCGCGCGCCACACTTGCTGCTTTCCAAGCCTCCCCCAGGTGACGTCCGTGCGTCGGGCGCCGGTCGGGTCAATGCCGATTGAGCAGTAGAAAATTGCCCGGCCGCACGACGTGGTGGCGGGCGCGACCAGCCGCCCCTGGCCGTCGAGCACAGCGCACCACGCGCGGAACTTCACTCCGGCAGATCCCCCGTGTGGCACAGCGCGCTGGCCGCGAAGAACCACGCGGCAACCACGGCTCGGCTGCGCCGTTATCGACCGTTTGCGAGCTTGCGCTGCACCCTTGCATCGAAGCGCGCCACGTTGACGACCACGCGCTCGTGCAACCCCTCACCGATCGCCTCGCGCTCATCCCGCGCTGCGACTCGAAAGGTGATGGTTCTACCGGCTACGCCGACCACCTCGGCGTTGGCCGTAACCCGCAAACCCACCGGCGTTGCCGCAAAGTGCCGGATATCGAGACGGATGCCTAGGCTCTGGTAGCCGGCGGGCAACAGATGCTCGACGGCGCCGAGCGCCGCCGCTTCGATCAGGTTGATCATCACCGGCGTGGCGAGCACCGCAACGCGCCCCGAGCCGACCCACGGAGCGGTGTGCTCCGTGGTGACGATCAGATCGGACGTACCCGTGAGGCCGGAGCGGATGGCGGACAGATCGAGCATAGCTCTCGCTGGGGATGCGGTCGCTCCCCAATCGATAGCAGAGACCGATGCTGGACGCGAACGTGACAGCGGCGCGGCAGACGCTCAACACTATCAAATATCAGCCTAGCCGCGCCCCCGCGCGAAAGCGTCGAGCAAGTTCGCGTGCGCCGCATCCCAAATGCCCCAACAAGCCCCCGACCGACGGCACCGAGATGCCCGCGTGATGCTCGGCCGTGGTCCGGTTCAGCGCCACCACGCGAGAGCGCGCTGAGCTCGTTGTGCCGGCGTCCGAACGCGGCTTGTCCGCAGTCGTGCTTTTCCAACGTCCGCCTATTTGGGCGGACCGACATGACTGGCGCCGGGCAAACTTGCCGCGCCCGAACTTGCCCTCGCGGGCACGGCGGCGCAGGCGTCGGCCCCTCAAGTGCCGATAGCACCGCCCGCGACAGCCTGGCGCGTCTACTAGTGCCCCGAGGATAACGACGGGCGACAAACCGCACCCGGCGGCTAGGAGCGGCCTGCTTATGGGCGACCCCGGCCGCCGCGATCCTGACGGTCCATTTCTTCCCACCAGTGACTTGAGCCTGTTCGATAGGCGTCCGGATTGTTGTACTCCCGGTACCTGGCGCGGTAGCCGTACCGCGGCCCGAACCGGCGGCAATGACGCACGCCGCGGCTGTACCAGCAGTGCTCGGCCACCGCCGTCACCGCCGTCGCGGCGGTCGGTACAGCAACGATAGCCGGTGCGGCGCTCGCATAGCTGGCAGAGAACAAACCTGCTGCCGCCCCGGCAGTGACCGCGATCGACCCCTTCAGCAGCATGCTCTATCCTTTCTTTGTCGTTGCCTTCCGTGTCACACCTTTGCAAACCAACGCATTGCAAACACCGGGTGTTCCAAGCATGGCCCGTGGATTGCGTGCCCAACGTTGACCTGCTTTTCGCGGCGGCACTGAGGCGGTTCAGGCACAGCTGTCGACGTGGGAATTGGTGCCAAAGGCGCTCGCGGCCAAAGCCATCGCGGTCGTTCGCGGCAACTCGGCTATTGCGAGGTTACCCTCTCGAAGCCGTCCACACTCCAAGCTTCGCTGCCGACGCCGTGATACACAAAGAACAAGCCGGCAGGATCGTATTTTCGCTTCACCTCGGAGAGACGCGCATAGTTCTCGCCCCAGTAGGCGGTCTGCCATCGCTGTTCGAAGAAATTGCTTTCCGCAAAGTAGCTGCCTCCGTTGGGAGCGAGGGCCCTCAGTTCCGTCATGGCGCGGGCGACCTCGCCGGCAGACCTGCGTCCTGCGTCAAGATCGGGGGCATGACCGTCGATGCCCGGAAAAAGCGGAGGACCTTCCCCGCCAACGATGGCAAGAACGAATGCGCCGAGCACCTCAGGGTTCGTTACCGTGTCGCGGGTGGCGGCAACCGCCTCGGGCGCTCCACCTGCGAGGCCCTTCTGGAAGTGCAACTCGACAGGCGCGTGCCGGCTTGCGACCGCGAGCGCGTCGCCAAGCCGTTCCTGACGCTCATTGCCCAACAGCGCAGCGGGTAGCCAGAGCGACTCGTAGCCGAAGATGTAATGTCCTGCCTCCGCCAGATTGCCGGCCCAGAAGACGTTGTCGGCAGGAGCAGCGGGGCGATCGTCCGTGAGGAGTGCACCGGGCACGTATGCCTGCACGAAGGCGGGATCCCAGCCGCGCCGGGCAGGGCCGCTACGGATCGCCGGTGCGTCCCGATAGACAAAGTCCTCGGGCATGCGTGCGACCACCCAGTCGAGGAACGGTTGCCAGATCGCTTCCGCCTGGCGTTGCTCCAACCCCAGGAACGACATGCGGATATCCATCTGGTTACCCGGCCGCAACGTGACGATCTCTCCCCAGTGGGGGTTGAAAAGGCTATCGGCATAAAGCGCGATGAACCGCCCGATCAGCGCGCGAAACGCGGTATCGGACGCCGCGCGGATAGTTGCATAGACGCCGCCCCGTGTGGTCGGCAGATCGTGTGTCCGCAGTGTCAGCCGTGTAACAACGCCAAGGCTGCCGCCACCGCCGCCCTTGAGACCCCAGAACAGGTCGGGGTTGGTGCATGCATTGGCGATCCGCACCACGCCGTCCGCCGTGACCAACTCGGCTTCGAGCAAGTTCGCCGCAGCAGTGCCGAACTGCTTGGAAAAACTGCCAAAGCCCCCAGCCAGCACGAGCCCCGCGACCCCAACGGTCAGGCATCCGCCACCCTGGACGTAGCGGCCGCCTTCGGTCGTGACCGCGTTGTAAACATGCCCCCAGATCGCACCGGCGCCGATGCTGACGGCGGGCTGCGGTCTTACCCGACCTGCACACCCTTCGGCGACAAAAGCGTCGTGGCGGACTACGGCGTTCAGATGTCGCGTCCAGATCAGCAACGAATCCGGCGCGTTGGACCTGCCGAGATAGCTGTGACCGCCTCCCTTCACCACCAGGCGCAAGTTGTGCTCGCGCGCAAAGTTGACCGCGGCAACCACAT
>JBPYEF010000348.1:0-4105 GCA_051985875.1 Hyphomicrobiaceae bacterium | reverse complement strand
TCATGCGCGCCAAGTCCGCGCCGTCGACAACACCTCCGCCAAGCCGGGTGTGGGCCGTGAAGCGCTGCGAGCTCAGGTCCGCGCCGGAGATCGCGATGACGACCTCCTTGAGGCTCGCGCCGGCCGTCCGCTCCGCTTCTGCAACGGCGGCGCGCACCGCCTGCTCGGCCGCGTCGAGCGCCACCACGCGACCGTCGATGAGACCACGCGAAGCTGCGACGCCGGCGCCCAAAACCCGCGGGCGCCGTGCGCCGCGCTCGGCCGTGCTCGGGCGCCCCGGCGCGATGATCAGGCACGCGATCTTGCTGCTGCCGATGTCAAGCAAGCCGACGGTGCGGCGCGCCTGCCAGACGGCCCCCAACCACCCCGCTCCTCTGGGCGCCGCCGCGTTCACGTGTCGCCCCCTGCAACGCCGGCAGACGACGGTCCCGCGCGCGGCGTTGCGCCGCGCACGGCCGCCTCGGCACCGCCAGGCGAGCTGACGCCGCCCACTAGCGGCCGCGACGCCACGCCGATCAGGGTGCGGCTGGTGCGTACATCGATGGTAAGCGGTCGTCCGGGCAGGCGGCTGGCGATCGCGACGGCGCGTGCCAGCGCCTCTTCAGCAGCCTCCGCAGGGAGCAGGATACCACCGCCGTCCGAAAGCCAAAGCGTCCAGCGGCGCTCCCCGACGCGCTCGGCGACGGCCATTTGCTGCTCCAGCGACGGATATGCGCCGAGCAGCGCCAGCAGCTCGGATGCCGCCGCGGCCGCACCCTCGCCGGCGACGCGGGGCAGCTGTGCGCTGCTGTCGGCGGCAACTTCCGAGAGCACGCGCCCGCTCGCGTCGATCAGAAAGCTGTGCTGTGCGCGCTGCCAGATGGCAATCGGCGTGCGCTCGGTTATGCGCACCTCGATGCGGTCGGGAAGTATGCGCGCGATGCTGGCGGTAGCGACCCAGGGGAGCGCCTCGATGCGTCGCTGCGCGGCGCGGCTGTCGAAGAAGAGGAGCGTGCGCGCATGTTCGAGCTGCAGGGCATCAAAAACGTCGCTGTCGGCCGTGTAGCGGTAGCCCGTTACCGAGGCCTGACGCAGGCCGAAGCCCATGCGCTCGAGCAGGCGCTCGATCCCGGCCGCGTAGGGAGAACTTGGGGACGGCAGGTGCGCGGTGGTGGCAACGATAACCAGCGCGGCGGCGAGGAGCGGGCCGCAGCGCGCCAGTACGGCGGCTTTGCTGCGCTGTGGCCGTGGCGCGGGGAGGATGGTCGCTTGGGTTTTCTTCAGGACCGGCCGGGGCGCTGGCGATGGGCTCGCCCGCCTCCAGATCTCGGGGCCGGTCTCTAGCGATTGCAACTCGCCTCCTCGATCATCCAGCTGACGAGCTCGCAGAACGACAATCCCGCCTCTTGCGCCAACTCGGGAACGAGCGACGTCGCCGTCATGCCGGGCTGGGTGTTGACCTCCAGGCAGTACACCTGGCCGGAACCGCCCGGAGAATCGTCGTAACGAAAGTCGGCACGCGAAACGCCGCGGCAGCCCAATGCCTTATGCGCCGCCAAGGTTAACTTCTGCACCAATTCGTAAACATTTGGTGAAAGCGGCGCCGGCAATAGATGGCGGGATCCACCAACTGCGTATTTGGCCTCGTAGTTGTAGAAGCGCAGCGTTTCGGCCGGGATGATTTCGATGACGCCGAGCACGCGCTCGCCAAGCACGGCGCACGTCAGCTCGCGCCCGGGAATGAAGGGCTCGGCGAGCAGCACCTCGCCGAAGGCCCAACCCGGGTCGTTCAACTCCTGGGGTGGGTGTGCGTGGTCTTCGCGGACGATATGCACCCCGACGCTGGATCCCTCCGCGACGGGTTTCAGAACGTAGGGGCGCGGCAGCACGTGCCCGCGCGCCGCTTCCAGCCTCCCGACCAGCCGACCCGCCGCAACCGGAACGCCGGCGGCGCTCATGGCGTCCTTGGCACGTTGCTTGTGCATGGCAAGCGCCGAGGCCAGCACCCCCGAGTGGGTGTAGGGAATAGCCAGCAGCTCGAGCAAGCCCTGGACGCAGCCGTCCTCTCCCCAGCGGCCGTGCAAGGCGTTGAAGCAGGCCTCGGGGCGTGCCTCGGCGAGCTGCTGCGCGATGTCCCTTCCGACATCGATGCACGTGACCCGATAGCCCGCCTGCTCCAGCGCCCGAGCGCAGGCCGAGCCCGAATCAAGGCTGACCGCGCGCTCGGCGGAGAGGCCGCCCATCAGTACCGCAACATTGCGGAAGCGGGGCGCAGCACTCATGGCGCGAGCTCCGCAGTGGCCAGAGCTTCGCCGCTCGGCCTGCCTTGCTCGGGAATGCCGAGGCGGACGATCTCCCACTCGAGAGTGATGCCGCTGGTCATCCTGACGCGGGCGCGCACCGTCTCGCCGAGCCGCTCGATGTCCTCGGCGCAAGCGTTGCGCTCGTTGATCAGGAAATTGCAGTGCATCTCCGAAACCTTGGCGCCACCGACGACTAGCCCGCGACAGCCGGCGGCCTCAATCAACCTCCAGGCACTGTGGCCGGGCGGGTTCTTGAAGGTCGAGCCGCCGGTGCGCTCCCTGATCGGTTGCTTGGCCTCGCGGTAGGAGGTGACCTCCTCCATCTCCTGCACGATGGCCTCCGCCACGCCCGGCGTGCCCTGAAACAGCGCCTCGGTGAAGACAAAGTCGGCAGGGACGTCGGCGTGACGGTAGCTCAGGTTCATGGCCGCACATGGCAGGATGTGGATCGCGCCGGCGCGGTCGACGGCCCGCGCCTCGACCAGTACCGCGCGCGTTTCCGTTCCGTGCGCACCGGCATTCATGCGCAGCGCGCCTCCGACGGAGCCCGGCACGCCGCGATAGAAGGCGAGGCCGGCAATGCCCGCCGCCGCTGCGGCGCGCGCGAGCATGGCGTCGGGCACGGCCGCGCCGACGCGAATGCGCTGCCCGGGCTCGACGCCGAGGGAGGAAAAGCCACGCCCGAGGCGGATCACCACGCCGGGCACCCCGCCGGCACGCACCAGCAGGTTGGAGCCGAGGCCGACGACGGTGACCGGCAAGGCGGGCGCCAGGCGCGCGAAGAAGTAGGCAAGATCGGCCTCGTCTGCGGGTGTGAACAGCAACTGCGCCGGGCCACCGACGCGGAACCAGGTCAACGCGGCCAGTGGCGCGTTGGCGGCGATGCGACCGCGCAGCCCCGGCATGCGGGCGGCGATTTCGGGGCGTAAATCGGGGTACGTCATCCGCTGCTCCCTGCCCGCAGCGGCTCGCGCGCAAGCCATTCGGGAAGGGCGTGTGCCCACTCGGTACTGTTTCCCGCACCGAGGCACACGACCATGTCACCGGGGTTGGCACAGCGCCCCAGGACCGCGGCAATTTCCCGTGCGCTGCCGACCGTCGTCACCGCACCATGGCCTTGCGCGCGCACGGCCGCCGCGAGCGAAAGATGGTCGATGCCCGCGATCGGCGCTTCGCCCGCGGTATAGAGCGGGGCGATAATGACGCAGTCGGCATCGCCGAAGCAGGCCGCGAACTCGGACAGCAGGTCGCGCACGCGCGTGTAGCGGTGCGGTTCGACCACGGCAATGATGCGCCCCTGCGCGCCCGCGCGCGCCGCCCTGAGCATTGCGGCGATCTCGACGGGATGGTGCGCATAGTCGTCATAGAAGGAAATGCCGCGGGCCGTTCCGGTCAGCTGGAAGCGGCGTTTGACCCCGGAAAAGCCGGCGATCGCCGTGCGTATGGCGGGATCGGGGATACCGGCCTCGCTCGCTGCGGCAATCGCTGCGAGCGCATTGAGGGCGTTGTGCTCGCCGGGAATTGGCGTCGTCCAGCCTCGCAGCTGGCGCGGACCGCCGGCGACGCGCGGGCCGAGGTCCGCATCAAAGGTCGTGGTCGTGCCCGCGACGCGCACCGAGGTGAGCAACAGATCGGCCCCCTCGCCCTTGCCGTAGGTCAAAAGGCGACGCCCGTCGCGCCGCAGCTGCAACTGCTCGCTCAGGCCTTGGGCGACCGGATGATCGCTGCACACCACGGCGAGGCCATAGAAGGGAATGTTGCGCAGGAAGATCGCGAACTCGCGGTGCATGTTGTCGATGCTTTCGAAGTGATCGAGGTGCTCC
>JBPYEF010000347.1:0-2240 GCA_051985875.1 Hyphomicrobiaceae bacterium | reverse complement strand
CGCCCGCGCCCGTGCGCCCGCAACCGCCGAAGCGCGAGATCACCCTCGACCAGCTGCCCGCAGAGTGCCGGGCGGTGCTGACGCGGGAGCCCGGCGGCATCGCCGTTCCCGTAGCCGCCAAACCCGTGGCCGCCAAACCTGCGGCCGCCGCGGAGAAGGCGGCCAAGACGCTCACGCCCGCCAAGACGCCGGAGGCCGCGCCCACGGCCCAGTAGGGCGATGCAGTCCTCGGGCCGAGCCCAGGCCACGGATGCCGCCGCCTGTCCTAAAGCAGCCTGAAGGGGTGGTCTGCGCTAACCGCGGCCAGGGAGCGCGAAGGATGGGCAAGCACCGGTGCGGCTGTGCACTCCCTGCGCAGCATTTGGTTTTCTGTCCCTGGCGATGACGCGCGCCACGGGGCGTCGGTCATTGTCGCTCGGAGGGGGTCGGGCCGTAGCGGCGATGCAACTCGGCGCGCGGCAGATACACCACCTTTGGCGCGCGCATCAGGACGGAGGCGCGCAGCGCCATCGGATTGGTGGCCATCACCAACAGCAGCACCAGCACGTTCTCGCCAAGTCGATGCAGCGGTCGCGACTCACCCTGATGGTGCGTAACCCCGTCTTCGAAGCCATACCGCGCCGAAAGATAGGCCAACTGCCGATTCTTTTCCTCCGTTCTCAAGCGCATGTCGGCGCGCATGGCGACGATCTCGTCGAGCTCGGCGTGCTCGCTCAGGTACCGCGCCAGTTCCTGGAGCGAAAGGTCGATTGCGCGGCTCAGGCGACGCGCCCATCCGACCGTGGCGCCGTCGTCGCGGATCGCCGGAATATGCTCATTCCACAAATGCAGATTGAGGATGGGCTCGCCTGGCCTGATGCTACTGCCACCGGCGAGGTCGACGCGCTCAAGCGCTGTGGCACGTTGAATACGGAAGATGCAGCGGTTGTCGCGGGTGTACTCGAATACGCCATGGCGTTCCTGCAGCCAGCGATCCAAACGGAACACTCCGCGCTCGAGCAATGCGCGCGGCTGCAATTGTTGTGGCGTTAACCGTTCCGAGGCAAAGAGCACGGGCTGCACCCAGTCTCCCACCCCGATCTTCCCAGGCTGTTGCGCTGAACCCGGACGCGGGAGAGAAGTTCCATCGCAATGGTAAAACTACGCGCGCGACGAGCCAAGCGCCTCCGGGGAGTACTGATAAACGCGCGACCAGGGGCGCGGAGCCGGTCGACCGGCGATGGGCTTGTAGGCAAGTACCTGCGCAACCGACAACCAGCCGCGCTCGAAGGCGTGCGCCATACCCGCGAGATAGACGCGCCAGACGCGGTAGCGTTCCGCACCCGCGGCAGCGATCAGCGCATCGCGGTGGGACTCGAATCGTTGCGACCACAACTGAAGGGTGCGGGCGTAATGAGGACGCAGGTCTTCGACGTCGGCGATCTCCAGATTGTTGCGCGCGATCTCCCCTAGGGCGCGCGGCAGGCTGGGAAGCTCTCCACCGGGGAACACGTAACGGTCGATGAAACCGCCGGCCGCGGGTCCCTGCACGCGGCCGCTTGGATCGGTAGAGAAAATGCCGTGGTTGAGGACCGCTCCGCCAGGCTTCAACAGGCGCGCAATGGTCGCAAAATACAGCGACAGATGCCGCAGCCCGACGTGTTCGTACATGCCGACCGACACGATTTTGTCGAAGACCGCATCGCCATCGATGTCGCGATAGTCCTGCAGCGCGATGTGCAGCCGCTCGCCGAGCCCGAGGCCGGCGACGCGCTCACATGCGTAGCTATGCTGTAGCCTGCTGTTCGTCACGCCGACGCCCGTTGCGCCAAAGCGCGAGGCAGCGCGACAGAGCAGCCCTCCCCAACCGCACCCGATATCGAGAACATTGTCGGCTGCCGTCAGTTGCAGCTTGCGACAAATGTGATCGATCTTCTGGCGCTGCCCTTCGTCGATATCCTCGGTTCCCGTTGGAAAGTAGGCGCACGAATAGCTCATGCTCTCATCGAGCCAGAGCCGGTAGAACTCATTAGAGACGTCGTAGTGATACCCGATGGCAATCGCGTCGTTGCGTCGGGAGTGGCGAAAGGAAACAAGCTGCCAGGGGCGGATGATCCGAACCAAGCGGGCAAGCTTGCCAAACCGGTCGGTGAGCGCGACCCCGGCGGTCACGATCTGGTCGATCGGTCCGTCAACCGCCAGATCGCCGGCGACGTAGTGGGCCGCGAGTCGCGCGACGTTGCCAGTCAGAAGCGCGCGTC
>JBPYEF010000346.1:0-13294 GCA_051985875.1 Hyphomicrobiaceae bacterium | reverse complement strand
GGCGGACTGGAACGGGCTGACGATCGCCGCGCTGGTGCACGCTGCGCGCATCTTTGAGCGGGAAGATTGGCTGCAGGCGGCGGCAGCGGCCTTCCACTTTGTGCTGCGGCACATGGACAACGGTGGGCGTCTCGCCCATGCGCATCGTCGGGGCCGCAACAACGCGCCGGGCACCGCAAGCGATCATGCCAACATGATCTGGGCGGCCGTACGCCTGCTGCAGGCGACCAATGAGAGCTCCTTTCTCGCCGTCGCCGAGCGCTGGTGCACGACCCTCGACCGCCACTTCTGGGTTCTGCCTTCGGGTGGCTATGCGCTGACCGCTGACGATACGCCCGACGTGATCGTGCGCGTGCAAGGCGCGCATGACGATGCCGTGCCGAACGCCAACGCCGTGATGCTGACGAACCTCGTCACTCTTTTCCTGATCACCGGCAATGCGCGCTATCTCGAACGCGCCGAGGCGATCCCGCGCGCCTTCGCGGCCGATCTGCGCAGCAACACCCTCGGCCACTGCGGGCTGCTCGCCGGCTGCTGCGACCTGATCGCGCCGCAGCAGGTCGTCGTCGTCAAGGGTGATGGTGTGGCATCGGATCAACTGACGCGAGCGATGTTCCGCCTGTCGCTCCCGGGCGCGGTGCAGCTCGCTGTTGCGGCAAATGCGCTGCCGAAGAACGGTCCGCTCTCTGATAAACGCAGCCCGCAGGGCGTTCCGACCGCCTATGCCTGCCTTGGCGCGCAGTGTGCGCCGCCGGTTAGCGAGCCCGAGGCGCTGTTGCAGGTGCTGCGCGCGCAGCGATCGGCGTTGCGTACCTAGCCGCCTTGCTGCCGGCGGCACCCCGCAGCCGCTAGCGCGCCTAAGCGATGGTGCTCCGCTACGCCTCGCGCTGTGCCGCGATCAACTCCCCCAGGTTTGCGCGCTGTCGTCCCGCGGCATCGAAATTCTCCGGGGCCAGCCAGCGCGCGTAGGCGCCGCGCAGTGCCGGCCATTCGCGGTCGATAATGGAGAACCAGCACGTATCCCGGCTGCGACCCTTGTAGACTACCGCTTGGCGGAACAGCCCCTCGTAGCGAAAGCCGAGGCGCAGCGCCGCGGCACGCGAGGCGGCATTGAGCGCGTCGCACTTCCATTCATAGCGACGGTAGCCCAGCTCGGCGAAGGCGCGCTGCATCATGAGGAACATCGCTTCCGTCGCCGCGGGCCGCCGCTGCAGCAGCGGTGAATAGTTGATGTTGCCGACCTCGATTACGCCATTTACGCGATCGATGCGCATGAACGCCGCGAGCCCCACGGCGGTGCCGCTGGTCGCATCGACGATGGCATGAAACAGCGGATCATCTCCCGCCGCCACCCGGTCGAGCCAGGCGCGATAGGAGGCGAGGTCCGCAAACGGCTCCTGCGTCAGGTAGGTGAAATTGCGCCCCTCGGCATCGTGCCGGTTGGCGGCAAACAGCTCGGCGCCGTGGCGCTGCGGGTCGAGGGGCTCGACGCGACAGAAGCGCCCCGTCATCGCCGCGCGTGGCGGTGGCGGCCGCGGGGTCCAGCCGGGAACGGCCTCCCCAACCGGCGGCGCAGCCACGGTAGGCGTGCTGATGGAGGGCATTATGCGCTGACCCGCAGCTGTTTGGCGTTGCACGCCGGGCCCCGCCGCGCCGATCGTCCGACGGCGATCGGCGGCGGCCGGGGCCGAGCCCTGACTCGAAAAGTCATGTCTCCTCGAGCCATGAATCCTGCAGCCGATGCGCGGATGCCGCGATCGGAGCCTCGGCGCGCTAATTCTTCGCCGTGCTCATCGAATTGAAGAACTCGGTGTTGCTCTTGGTCGAGCGCAACTTGTCGACCAGAAACTCGATCGCATCCATGGTGCCCATGGGATTGAGGATGCGCCGCAGCACGTACATCTTCTTCAGCTGGTCCGACGGCACCAGCAGCTCCTCTTTGCGCGTGCCGGAGCGCGCGATATCGATCGCCGGGAACACGCGCTTATCCGAGACCTTGCGGTCGAGCACGATCTCCGAGTTGCCGGTGCCCTTGAATTCCTCGAAGATCACCTCATCCATGCGCGAGCCGGTGTCGATCAGCGCGGTGGCGATGATCGTCAGTGAACCGCCCTCCTCGATGTTGCGTGCCGCGCCAAAGAAGCGCTTGGGCCGCTGCAGTGCATTGGAGTCGACGCCGCCCGTCAGCACCTTGCCGGAGCTCGGCACGACCGTGTTGTAGGCACGACCGAGCCGGGTGATGGAATCGAGCAAAATCACCACGTCGCGCTTGTGCTCGACGAGGCGCTTGGCCTTCTCGATGACCATCTCGGAGACCTGCACATGCCGAGTGGCTGGTTCGTCGAACGTCGAGGAGATCACCTCGCCCTTCACCGAGCGCTGCATGTCCGTGACCTCCTCGGGCCGCTCGTCGATCAGTAGCACGATCAGGTAGCACTCGGGATGATTGGCGGCGATCGAATGCGCAATGTTCTGCAGCAGCACGGTCTTACCCGTGCGCGGCTGGGCGACGATCAGGGCGCGTTGACCCTTGCCGAGCGGCGAGACGATATCGATGACGCGCGGGGAAAGGTCCTTGATGGTCGGGTCTTCGATTTCGAGCTTCAGCCACTTGGTTGGGTAAAGGGGTGTCAGATTGTCGAAATGCACCTTGTGGCGCTGCTTGTCGGGGTCCTCGAAATTGATGCGATTGACCTTGAGCAGCGCAAAGTAGCGCTCGCCCTCCTTGGGAGAGCGGATCTGGCCTTCGACGGTGTCGCCTGAACGCAGCGCGAAGCGCCGGATCTGGGAAGGGGACACATAGATATCGTCGGGGCCAGGAAGGTAGTTGGCGTCGGGTGAGCGCAGGAAGCCGAAGCCGTCCTGCAGCACCTCCATCACGCCGGTACCGATGATCTCCGTCTCCTTGGCCGCGAGCTGCTTGAGAATGGCGAACATCAGCTCCTGCTTGCGCATGGCGCTGGCGTTTTCCACGCCCGATTCTTCGGCGAAGCTCAATAGCTCCGTCGGGGTTTTGACCTTCAGGTCTTGGAGCTTCATCTCCTTGACAACGTCTTGCATAAGAAACACTCCGGGTGGGCTGCGCGGTACGGGGTGGGATGATGAAGAATGCCGCGGAGCCGGAAGGAAGAAGGTGGGATGCCGAATGGCGTTCCGGAACGTCGCGGTGCTGCCTCGGCGCGCACCGCGCCGCAGCACCATGCCCACCGCTTTCTTTGCCTTGGGCGGCAGGCTACCGACGCACGTTCTATAGCAGACTCTACGGCAAAGCAAAAGGGTCAACACGCACGTGGCCCACCGCTTTGCCCTGCTTACCAAAGGTTTGTGTGCCCGGCAGGGCGGCCGCACACCTTAAAAGGGCTTCACAACAACCAGGATGACAATGCCGATCAGAAGCAGCGTCGGCACCTCGTTGGCCACCCGGTAGAAGCGCTCGGAGCGCGCATTGCGCCCGGCCGCGAACTCCGTGCGCCAGCGGCCGAGGGCGTGGTGGTAGCCGGTCAGCAGCACCACCAGGAGCACCTTCGCCATCAACCAGCCGTCACGATAGACGCCAAGGCCCCACGCCAGCAACGGCCCCGTCACCCACACGGCAATCAACGCTGGGTTCATGATTCGCCGCAGCAGCCGCAGCTCCATGACCGCGAACGTCTGGGCGAGCTCGGATCCGGGTGCGGCCCCGCAGTGGTAGACGAACAGGCGCGGCAGGTAGAGCAGGCCGGCGAGCCAAGCGATCACCGCGACGACGTGCAGTGCCTTGAGCCAGAGCCACATGGCGCACCCTCAGGATCCCCGGCGTACGCGCGCGACGAGGTCGGCAACGTGTTCCGGCGGCGTTTCCGGTCGCACGCCGTGGCCAAGGTTGCAGATGAACGGCTTACCGCCCATGGCGGCAAGCAGCCGCTGCGCCGCCGCCGCACATGCCTCCCCCCCGACCACCAGAAGTACCGGATCGATGTTACCCTGGGCCACGACCCGACCGCGGCTCGCGAGCTCTGCCATATCCGCAACTGGCACACCGGTGTCACAACCAATCCCGGCAACCCCTGTTGCCGCCACGTAGGCGGCCAGTCGGCTCCCGGCACCGCGGGGAAAGCCGATCAGGGGCACGTGCGGATGGCGGCGGCGCACCCCGGTGACGATCCGCTGCGTCGGTGCGATGACCCAGCGCTCGAATGCGTCGTCCGATAGCCCGCCGGCCCAGCTGTCGAAGATCTGCAGCACGTCCGCCCCGGCAGCGACCTGCGCGCACAGATAGTCGACCGCGGTGTCGGTCAGCACCTCGATCAGCCGGGAGAAGCCCTCCGCATCGCGATACGCCCAGCCGCGCGCCTGCGCCTGGTCGGGCGAGCCTCCCCCCTCCACCATGTAGCTGGCAACGGTCCATGGTGCGCCACAGAATCCGATCAGCGCCGTGCCACGCGGCAAATCCTGCCGCAGCCGCGCCACCGCTTCACACACACGGGCGAACTTGTCCCGAGTCGCTTCGGGGCGCAAGCGCAGGAGATCGCTTGGTGCGCGGACCGGATCAAGGCGCGGCCCCTCGCCCTCTACAAAGGCCACCGCCTGCCCGAGCGCGTCCGGCACGACCAAAATGTCCGAAAACAGGATTGCCGCATCGAAGCCGTAGCGGCGGATCGGCTGCAGCGCCAGTTCCGCGGAAAGCGCAGGCGTGTAGCAGAGTTCCAGGAAGGAGGTGACCTTGGCACGCAGCGCCCGATACTCGGGTAGATAGCGGCCCGCCTGGCGCATGAGCCAGATCGGCGGCGGGACCGATACCTCGCCGGCAAAGCACCGGACCAAGCGCGACGGGCTCTGTTCGGGCGGGAGCATTGCCGATCCTTTTCGCGGCGGCGTCAAGTTGCAAGCAAAGATTTAAAACTTGTTACTGTTATTATTATTGTCCGCTGAGTTGCGGAGACAGGCACTTTTCCCTGCCCGACGCACAGCTTTGCCGTCTTTCATTGCCGCTACCCCAGGTCTTGGGGTGACGCGGGCTGCGGCCCCCAAGGGGACGCAACGGCTTGGGCGGCAAGCACTATCCGACGCGGGGGCGGCGGGGGATGGACGCGCAAAGCTGTTGACAGCGATCGCAAGAAGCGGGCACATCGGCCTTCTCAATGCGTAAGGAAGAGGACGGCCGCCGCGCCTTGCGCCACGGTCAGCTTGTGGACGCGGCAGTGGAAGGTTGGCGAATGCGCCGGCAGCGTGCCGCGGCGCCGGTCGTGTGTGCTTGATAACTCTGTTTTTATCCACAAATGCCCCACTCCTTCCCAAGCCACTTCCATCTGCACCTGATCTCCGACGCGACCGGTGAGACCTTGACGACCATGGCCAAGGCTGCCGCCGTGCAATACGCCCAAGTCCGCCCGATCGAGCACGTCCACCCGCTGGTGCGCACCCTGCGCCAGCTCGAGCGCGTGCTGAAGGAGGTCGAGCAGTCGCCGGGGATCGTCCTCTATACCATCGTCAAGCGCGAGCTGATCGAGCGCATCGAGCGCCGTTGCCGGGAGCTGAAGGTACCCGCCCTGCACGTGCTCGAGCCGATCATGAAGGTGTTCGAGGCCTACCTCGGTGCGCCGCAGACGCCCGTCATCGCCGGCCAGCACGCGGTGGACGCCGACTACTTCCGACGCATCGATGCGCTGAACTTCAGCATGGCGCACGATGATGGTCAGCTGCCGCAGGATTTGAACGCCGCCGACATCATCATCCTCGGCATTTCCCGTACCTCGAAGACCCCGACCAGCATCTACCTGGCGCAGCGCGGCTACAAGACGGCGAATGTGCCGCTGGTGCCGGGGATTGCCCTACCGGCGGCGCTCACCGAGCCGCACCGTGCGTTTGTCGTTGGGCTGGTGGCCAGTCCCGATCGCATCGCGGAGATCCGCCGCAACCGCGTGCAGATCATGGCCGATCGCAATCTCGACGAGTACGTCGATCGCACCGAGATCGCCAACGAGCTGGCGTACTCGCGGCGCCTCTGTGCACGCTACAGCTGGCCGATCATCGATGTGACCCGCCGCTCGATCGAGGAGACAGCGGCGACGATCATCCGTCTACTGCACGACCGCGACGCGGTGGCCGTGGACTCCGCACTGGGCGAATCGGCGGATGGCTGAGCAGGCCGCTTTCGTGCTGGCATCCGCCAGCCCCTTCCGCCGCCACATGCTGCTGGCGGCCGGGCTGGCGATCGAGGTATTGCCGGCGGACGTTGACGAGGCGCAGGTCAGGGCGTGCGCATCGGCCAGCGGCCCCGCGTCGATCGCCGAGTTGCTGGCGCGGCGCAAGGCTGAGGCCGTCGGCGCGCGCCTGCCGGAGCGTGTGGTGATCGGCGCCGACCAGGTGCTGGCGCTCGAGGGCGAGATTTTCGCCAAGCCTTCGGACGTGGCGGCAGCGCGCCAGCACCTGCTGCGCCTGCGCGGCAGGATGCATTGCCTGCACACCGCCGTCAGCCTCGCCGTTGCTGGTCGCAGCGTGTGGAGCGACGTCGGACATGCGAGCCTGACGATGCGCGCATTCAGTGATGCCTTTCTCGACGACTACCTGGCGCGCGCCGGCCCCGGCGTGTGCCGGATGGTCGGCGCCTATGCAATCGAAGGGCTCGGCGTGCAGCTGTTTGAACGTATTGATGGTGACTACTTCACGATCCTCGGGCTGCCGCTCATTTCCCTCCTCACCGAGCTCCGCCGCCGCGGGATGATCGCACGATGACCGCTGCTTGCATCATCGGTTGGCCGGTTGCGCACTCGCGCTCGCCGCTGATCCACGGCTATTGGCTGCGCAAGTATGCGCTCGAGGGCAGCTACCTGCGCCGGCCAGTGCCGCCCGAGGGGCTGAAGGCCTTCCTCGATGGCATGCGCGCGGAAGGATTCGTCGGTTGCAACGTTACGCTTCCCCACAAGGAGGGCGCCTTGCGCGCGGCAGCGGAGGCGACGGTTGCGGCGCGCGCGGTCGGCGCGGCCAACACGCTGTGGTTTTCCGACGGGCGCCTCGTCGCCGACAACAGCGACGGCATTGGCTTTCTTGCGCATGCGCGCGCTGCGGCGCCGGATTTTCCGCGCGCCGATCGGCCTGTGGCGGTGCTCGGCGCTGGTGGCGCGGCGCGGGCGATCGTACACGCGCTGCTGGCCGAGGGCGCTCCGCAGGTGCGCATCTTCAATCGTACGCGCGCACGCGCCGAGCAGGTCGCCAGCCACTTCGGTGCGCGCGTCGTCGCCCATGCCTGGGAGGAGCGCGCGTATTCCTCGCGCGAAGCCGCAGCGCTCATCAACGCCACCTCGCTCGGCATGCGCGGCTACGCCCCGCTCGACCTCGACGTTGCTGCGCTTGCGGCCGACTGCATCGTCGCCGACATCGTCTATGTGCCGCTCACAACGCCCCTGCTCGCCGCGGCGCGTGCCCGTGGGCTTGCGACCGTCGACGGGCTTGGCATGCTGATGCACCAGGCCGTGCAGGGATTTCACCGCTGGTTTGGCGTGCGCCCCGAGGTGACCGAGGAGCTGCGCGGCCTGCTGATTGCGGACATCGGGGCGCGCTAGTGCTGGTCGTCGGCCTCACCGGTTCGATCGGCATGGGCAAGTCGACCGCGGCGGCACGGCTGCGCGCGCTCGGCATTCCCGTGTTCGATGCCGATGCCGAAGTGCACCGGCTCTACGCGGGCGAAGCGGTGCCATTGATCGAGGCCGCGTTCCCGGGTACGACGGCGGACGGCAGGGTCTCGCGCGCCGCGCTCGCGGCCGGCTTGTTGGCCAACCCTGAGGGCTTTGCCCGCCTCGAGGCCATCGTCCACCCGCTGGTGCTTACTGCGGAAAGAACGTTTCTTCGCGAGGCGTTCCGTGGGGGCGCTGCCATGGCAGTGCTCGAGGTGCCGCTGCTGCTGGAGACGGGCGGGCAGGCCAGGGTCGATGCGGTGATCATCGTCAGTGCGCCCGCCGACGTGCAGCGTGCGCGCGTCCTCGCCCGGCCGGGAATGGACGCGGCGCGTCTCGCCCAGGTCTTGGACAAGCAAATGAGCGATGCCGAGAAGCGCCGGCACGCCGACTTCGTGGTCGACACCAGCGGGAGCTTTGCGGAGAGCAATGCCCAGATCGACAGAATCGTCGAATCACTGAAAGCTCGCACCGGCTCGGCCTATGCGCGCTTTTGGGCGAACCGGTAGGCGCGGCCGGGGAAGCGCGACAGGCGCATGCCGGCAGTTGTCGAGCGGAATCCCGGCAACCCGGGTCCGGTGCGCCGCCACAGACGGGGATGGCGAGGCCATGCTGCGGGAAGTCGTCGTCGACACGGAGACGACCGGGCTCGATCACGCCAACGGCGACCGGGTGATCGAGATTGGCTGCGTCGAGATTCTGAACCGCATTCCGACGGGAAGAGAGTTCCACCGCTACCTCAACCCCGAACGCGACATCGATGAGGCGGCCTTGGCGGTGCACGGCCTGTCGCGCGTGTTTTTGAGCGACAAACCGGCCTTTCACGAGGTGGCAGACGAGTGGCTGCAGTTCATCGGCGAGGCGCCGATCGTCATGCACAACGCCTCCTTCGACGTCGGCTTTCTGAACGCCGAGCTGCAGCGCGTGCAGCGCCCGCTGCTTGCTCCCGAACGCGTCGTCGACACCCTGCTGCTGGCACGGCGGCGCCATCCGGCGGGACCGAACAGCCTCGATGCACTCTGCAAGCGCTATGGTATCGACAACTCACGGCGCACCCGGCACGGCGCACTGCTCGATTCCTTTCTGCTGGCGCAGGTCTATGTGGAGCTGCTCGGAGAACGCCAGGCGACACTCGGGCTGGGCGACGGTGCGGACGGCGAAGCCGGGCTGAGCCCGCGCGCCGCAACGGCCAAGCCACGGCCTGCACCGCTGGCGCCGCGCCTAACGCCGGAGGCGGAACGGGCGCACGCCGAGTTCGTCAAGACCCTCGGGCCGAACGCGCAGTGGCTGCGCTATGCCGGGGAAAGCCAAGCTGCTAGTTGACGCCTTGCGCTTGCGGTGCGGCCTGCTTGCGCTGCACGAACAGCGCGGCGAAATCGATCGGATCGAGCAGCAGGGGCGGAAAGCCTCCTTCGCGCGTCAGATCGGCGACCAGACGCCGCACGAAGGGAAACAGCAGCGAAGGGCAGTTGATCAACAGGAACGGCTCGAGCGCCTGATCGGGCAGATTCTCGATCTGGAACAGCCCGCCATAGGTGAGCTCGAGGTCGTAAATCACCCCGACCTTGTTTGTCGCCTCTGCCTTGAATTGGATCAGGCTCTCGAACGCGTTGTCGGCGATCTTCGCGGCATTGACGTTGACTTCGATGCGCAGCGCTGGCTTCTCACCCGCCGCACCGAGCAGCTTGTGGACGTTGGGGTTCTCGAACGACAAATCCTTGATGTACTGGCCGAGGATGCGGACCTGTACCGGTGTGCCACCATCGGGCGCAATGGCACTGCCGCCTTCGGTGGATCCCGCCATTGCCGTCGTGTCCTCGCCCGGCGCCGCTTGCGCCTCGGCGCTGCCCTAGCATACGGGTGCGATCTGCGGCAACGGCGGCGAATGGCCGCCGGGCGCGGAAACACTACGGGGTCGCGCTGGCGGACGGCCACACGGTCTGGCGCACCCGGCCAGCTTGGCGGGGCGGCACCCGCCGGGATTTTTTTGCACGCGCGGGCGGCCGCGGTGGCAAGCAGGGAACAAAGCGTGCCAAGGTGCGCTTAAGCCATGCCGGTTGGCTTGCGCTTTGCAATGCCGTAAAGTCCGAGGAAAGTGACGGTTTGCGTGGACATTCTGGCTGCGGCGGCGAAAGGTGGCGCCAATTGGGGGCGGCGTCCCACGGGGCTGGTCATCGCTGGCACTGCCACCTACATGCGATAGTACGAGGCTCTGGTCGAAAGCGCGGCGGATGGACGGCAGAATCGACGTTACCACGTTGCTCCTCGTGGTGTTGGCGGTCGTGGTATTTATCAAGCTGCGCAGCGTGCTCGGGCGTCGCACCGGGCAGGAACAAACCCGCTACGAGCGCTACAAGGCGCAACGCGAGGCGAGCCAGCGCAACGGCAAGCTCGCCGGGCAGGAGAAGGTCGTCACCCTCCCCCGGCGCGAGCGCGAAGAGGTGGACCAGCGCCCGCTCACGGAGCCCAAGACGCGCCTCGACGTCGAGGAGCGCGTCAAGGGGCTGGCCGGCGACAACACCCAGACCGCCCGCAGCCTCGTCGAGCTGGTGCGCGCCGATCCGACGTTTGAACCCGACTCGTTCCTCGCCGGCGCGCGTGCAGCCTACGAGATTATTGTCACGGCCTTCGCCGAGGGCAATCGCAAGACGCTGAAGAACCTGCTGAGCTCGGAGGTGTATCAGGGCTTTGCCGGCGCAATCAGCGATCGGGAGAGCCGCAGCGAGCAGATTGACCAGAGTTTCGTCGGCATCAAATCGGCGGACATCGTCGAGGCAGAATTAAAGAACGGCATCGCCCAGCTCACCATCAAGTTCATCAGTGAGCTGATCTCGGCGACGCGCGACAGGGCGGGTGAGGTGATATCCGGGGATCCGAAGCGCATCAAGGAGGTGACGGACATCTGGACTTTTGCGCGCGAGGTCACATCGCGCGATCCGAACTGGAAGCTGATCGCCACTCAGGCAGCAAACTGAATTCCGCGGGGGAGACGCGGAGCTGCCGGGGGCACCTCGAGGGGGGAAGCGCGCTTGCCTGCGGCTATCATCCAACGCGCGATCGTCGTTACGGCGCTTGCTGCGCTTACGGTAGCCGGCGATGTCAGTGCGGGAGAGCCGGTGGCCGCGACCAGGTCCGCGCCGTCCGCGTCCATGAAGCCGACCATGCCGACCATCAGCTACGAGCGGATGAGGTTTGCCGAGGTTCCCGGCTGGAACGAGGACGATCACCTGGCGGCGTTCAAGGCGTTCCTCAAATCCTGTGAGCGCGTGCTCGTGCAGGCGCACGAGCGGGCAGGTACCGACAAGGCTCCACCGGCGGCGCTTGTCGCCGCCTGCATGGCTGCAGGCAACCTCAAACAACCGACCAGGGCAGCAGCGCGGGCCTTCTTCGAGGAGAACTTCACCGCCAACGCCGTGTCGCATGACGGCTCGCCGGGGCTTTTGACCGGCTACTATGAGCCGCTGATTGCCGGGTCGCGCACCGCCGAGGGCATCTATCAAACGCCCGTCTACAAACGCCCGCCGGACCTTGTGAACCTGGTTGAGGAGAGCGAGCGCGCCGCCGCGGCCAATGGGCTGAGCCATGCGCGCAAGACCGAGAAGGGCATCGAGCCGTTTGCAACCCGGGCACAGATCGACCAAGGCATTCTCAAGGGCCGCAACCTCGAGCTGCTGTATTGTGCCGATCCGGTCGACGTCTTCTTCATGCAGATTCAAGGTTCCGGGCGCGTCAAGCTGACCGACGGCAACATCGTGCGTCTGCACTACGATGGGAAGAACGGGCACCCTTATACCTCGATCGGTCGCTATCTGATCGAGAAGGGCCTGTTGGCCGCCGACAAGATGTCGATGGGTGCCCTGTCGCGGTGGCTGAAGTCCAATCCCGATCGCGCCCGAGAGGTGATGTGGCAGAACACCTCGTACGTCTTCTTCCGCGAGCTCAAGGGCGCGCAGGATGTGGGACCGCTCGGCGCCATGAATGCGCCGCTGACGGCGGGAAGAAGTCTCGCCGTCGACACGTCCTACCACAGCCTCGGAATGCCGATCTTTGTGACCGCGGCGGCAGACGGGTCCACGAGCGAGTTGAACCGGCTGATGATCGCCCAGGACGTCGGCTCCGCGATCAGGGGGCCCGAGCGCGGCGACATCTTCTTTGGTTCCGGGGAAGCCGCCGGCAGGGCGGCTGGATCGACCAAGCGTCCCGGCACTTTCATTGTATTGCTTCCGAACGAGACCCCGCAGCAGGCGGCGACCGACGTGGCGCGCCAGCAATAGGCGGGCCTTTGCAATGAGATAGCGATGAGCTCCGGGCGCTCAAAAACCGGCCGCGTCGACAGAACGATCAGCGCCGAGGAAGCGGCGATGTGGCAGGGCGTCACGCGCGCCCTGGCCCCGGTCAAGGCAAAGCCGCGCGTCTCCGGACGGCCCGAGGCCGCCGGAACGCCGGCGCGTCCACCCGCGGCGGCGCCGATGGCCACGCACGCCGCCCCTCCGCGCGTACGGGCGCCGCGATCCGCGCCCCTTGTCGCCTTCGATCGCCGCCAGGCACGGCTGATAGCGACGGGCAGGATTGTGATCGGCGCGCGCCTCGACCTGCACGGCTGTCAGGAGCGCGAGGCGCGCGCGCGGTTGTACGCGTTCCTGCAAACGGCGCAGCACCAGGGCCACACCATGGTGCTGGTCATTACCGGCAAGGGCGCGCAGACCGAAGAGCCGGCCGTCTTCGCCGAGTGCGTCCGCCCGCGGGGCGTGCTCCGCCGCAGCGTGCCCGGGTGGTTGGCCGAGCCCGACCTCAGCGCCTTGGTGGTGAGCTTTACCAAGGCGAGCCCGCGGCACGGCGGGATCGGCGCCCTCTACGTCCGCCTGCGCAGGGCGGCGTCGGCGTGAAGCGCCAGGCAGTGGCGCTTCACATCGGGCGCGCCCCCGCGCCCCTGTTCTCGCGCAACGGGCGCGGTGCGAACGGGCCGAGGCAGCGCATCCGGTCATACATGACGATGGCACCGGCCATGGCGACGTTGACCGAGAACAGGGAGGGAATGCGCACGATTTGATCGCAGCGGGCGAGCAGCCCGGGCGACAGCTCGCCGCGCTCGGCGCCAAGCACGTAGGCGGCACGCAACGGATGGCGGAAGCTCGGCAGATCGATCGCCCGTTCGAGCAGCTCGACGCCGATCAGTTTGCAGCCCGAAGGCAGCAGCATGTCATCGACGCCGCGCCAATCGAAGTGCGGAACGTGCTTGGCGCCTTTGGAGGTATCGGCCTGTGCTTCGAGCGCCTGGTAGGGCGCGCCGATCGTGAAGGTGAAGCTTGCACCGAAGCCGTGTGCCGAACGCATGAGATTGCCGAGATTGAGGCACTTGGAGATGCGTTCCGCCCCGATGGCGAAATAGCCCCGGAGGGACGGGGGCGGCAGCGGAAGGCGGTTGGGGTTCTGGCTCATTTTTTCCCGTTTAGGCCGGCTGGCGCCGGCATACAAGCGCACCCTTCGGTGGGTACTGCGGGGATGTTTTTGTGCTTGCCGCTAGCACCGCACTGGGGCACTGCATGCCCGACAAGGAAAAAAAAGAATCGCCTTTTGTCAGCAGGGAGTAAATCCATGAAACTTGATAACAGCGTAGCGGCGGTGATCACCGGCGGCGCGTC
>JBPYEF010000345.1:0-2304 GCA_051985875.1 Hyphomicrobiaceae bacterium | reverse complement strand
AATTCCGCAGAGAACACCTCGGCGCCGGCGTACTTGGCGGTGAATGCGTTGATGATGTTGCGCGGAATGATTTTGCCCTCGGCATCCTTGCGCTGACCGGTCTCCATGACGTGCGACACGAGCGTCTTGATCTCGATCACCTCCCCCACCTTGGCGGACGGTGGCAGCTTGATGCGCGGTTTGCTCCCCACTGCTTGCGTCTCCTTCTAGCCGCCGCAGCCGCCGATCGTGACCTTGACGGTGCGCTTGCTCATCAGAAAGGTCCCATCGCTCAGCTCGGCGATGGCGATCACATCCTGGGTCCGCGCCAGTCGGGCGCGGGAAGACACAGCGGCCTTGCCCGACAGAGGTGTGAAATGGAAGGTCGCCACCGCCGGCTGCGGATTGGCCGTGGCGACGATGTGGATCGCCTTGACGTAGTCCTTGTCCGTCATCGGGCTGTCGACAGCCACTGTAAACGGTACCGTATTGCCGTTCTCGGCGATCTCCGGCATGTCGAGGATCGCCTTGCCTTCGCTGGGCTTGGCGGCGCCGAGCACTTGTTTGACCACGAGTTCCCAGCTTTCGCCATCCTCGGCACGGGCGCACGGGGGCAACACCAGCATGCCGAGTGCCCCGGCAGCGAGGAGGAACCAGCGGCGATTGCAGCGCGCTGCGCCAATCGGCGCTTTGCCGGCCCGGACACCATCCTGCCGACGAGAAGATCGCATCGCCTGACGTCCCACTTTGCTAGCACCCTTGCGCGGCAGTGGCAGCCGCGCGCCTCTTCTCCCCCTCTGCGCCCCGCACGTCCCCCAACGCTCAACGGCGCGGCCGCCGGCGCCCGCCCATAGTCGTTGCCCCGCTGCGACCCTGCCGGCCCGCCGAAGGTCCCTGGGCCGGTCCTGGGCCGGTTCTGGGCCTGTCCTGAGCCGTCCCTGGGCCGTCCCTGGGCCGTCCCTGCGCGCTGTCCGCGTCGGGCCGATTGCTTGCCGCGCCAGGGAGGGTGCCGATTGCCAACAGGCCCTAGCATCCTAGAATGCCGCATTGCAAGCCATGCTTGAGCAAGCCTGCTTGAGGGTTAAAGCGGATGCGGCGCGTGGGGCGGGCGCGGAGGGAAGAGATGTCGGGGATGACGCGGCGGGATTTCGGGCGGCTGGCGGCTTCCGCCACCGCAGCCGCCTCGGCCCCGTCGCGTTTTGCCGTCGCCCAGGGCTCTCCCAAGGTGGTGATCGTCGGCGGCGGAGCGGGCGGCGCGACGGTCGCCCACTGCCTGAAACGGGAGGCTCCCGAGCTGGACGTCACGCTGATCGAAGCCGACCCGATCTACAGCTCCTCATTCTTCTCCAACCTCTTTATCGGCGGCTTGCGCTCGCTCGAGACGCTGAACCACAGCTACGTCGGCCTGGAGCGGCGCGGCATCAAGGTCGTGCACGATGTCGCCGTTGCGGTCGAGGCGGCCAGGCGCCTGGTGAAGACGCGTGGAGGGCGCAGCTACCTCTACGACCGCCTGGTGTTGTCGCCGGGCATCGACGTCAATTACGACTCGATCGACGGCTACTCGCCCGAGGCCGCACGCGTCATGCCGCACGCCTATACAACCTCTGCCCATGGCAATCGCCTGCTGAGGCGCCAGCTGCAGGCGATGAAGGATGGTGGCACGGTCGTCATCGTGCCGCCGAACGACCCCTATCGCTGCCCGCCGGGTCCCTACGAGCGCGCGTGCATGATTGCGCATTACTTGAAGACGAGGAAGCCGCGCTCGAAGCTCGTGCTGCTCGATCCAAAAAAATCCTTCGCCAAGCAGGCGCTGTTCCTCGAGGCGTTCGACAAGTATTACAAGGGCATCATCGAGCTCAATTTGTCCAATGAGATAGACGACTATTCGGTGGCAAGCCTCAACGTGCGCACGCGGGAGATCGTCACCAAGGCCGGAAAGCGGGTATCCTGGGACGTCGCCAACATTATTCCTTCCCAGCGCGCCGGCGAGATCGCGCTTAAGGCCGGGTGTGGCGAGGGCGATTGGTGCCCGGTCGACCCGGAAAACTTCGCCTCCAAAAAGGTCCCGAACGTTTACGTGCTCGGGGATGCAGCGATCGCCAACGAGATGCCGAAATCCGCCTACGCGGCCAACAGCCAAGCCAAGGTGGTGGCAGGCGCGATCATCGCCGAACTCACCCGCAGGCAGCGCCCGTCAACCCGCCTGACGAACACCTGCTGGTCGCTGCTGGCGCCCGATGACGACGTGAAGCTCGGCGCGGACTATCTGGCTGCGGATGGCAGGCTCGTCGCGACCGGCGGGTTCACCTCTCACCCCGGAGACAG
>JBPYEF010000344.1:0-6906 GCA_051985875.1 Hyphomicrobiaceae bacterium | reverse complement strand
CGCCGACCGTGAACAGGAAGATGAAGCCGAGGGCCCATAGCATCGGCACGCGGAACTGGATCGAACCGCCCCACATGGTGGCGATCCACGAGAAGATCTTGATGCCGGTCGGCACGGCGATCACCATCGTGGCGAAGCTGAAGAAAGCCTGCACGTCGACGCCGATGCCGGCGACGAACATGTGGTGCGCCCAGACGAGGAAGCCGATGAAGCCGATGGCGACCATCGCATAGACCATGCCGAGGTAGCCAAACACCGGCTTCCTCGAGAATGTGGACACCACCTGGCTGATGATGCCGAATCCCGGGAGGATCAGGATGTAGACCTCCGGGTGGCCGAAGAACCAAAACAGGTGCTGGAACAGCAGCGGATCCCCGCCGCCAGCGGGATCGAAGAAGGTGGTGGCGAAGTTGCGGTCGGTCAGCAGCATGGTCAAGGCACCGGCAAGAACCGGCAGCGCGAGCAGCAGCAGGAAGGCGGTGACCAAGATGCTCCACACGAACAGCGGCATCTTGTGCAGCGTCATCCCCGGCGCGCGCATGTTGAAGATGGTGGTGATGAAGTTGATGGCGCCGAGAATCGAGGAGGCACCCGCGATGTGCAACGCCAGGATCACGAAATCAACCGCGGGGCCCGGATGACCTTGGGTGGAAAGCGGGGCGTAGAGCGTCCAACCTGCGCCCGCGCCATCCATGCCGACCGGACCACCAACGAACATTGATGTAATGAGCAGCGACAAGGAGGCGGGCAACAACCAGAAGGAAATGTTGTTCATGCGCGGGAATGCCATGTCCGGCGCCCCGATCATCAGCGGCACGAACCAGTTGCCGAAGCCGCCGATCAGGGCCGGCATGATGGTAAAGAAGATCATGATCAGGCCGTGCGCGGCGACTACCACATTGTAGGCCTGGCCATTTGCGAAGATCTGCAGTCCCGGCTCCTGCAGCTCCATGCGCATCAGCACCGAAAGCCCACCGCCGAAAAGCCCTCCGGCAAGCGCGAAGGCCAGATACATCGTGCCGATGTCTTTATGGTTCGTGGAGTAAAGCCAGCGTCGCACCGCGGCGGTACGACCGTTGGCGTCATACGCCGCTGTCGCAATGGTCATGGGTAAGCCTGTGCTGGAGGATGCTTTCCCCGCAAGCCAGCCACCCCGGCAATCGTTCCACGTTCACTCCGGTCCAAATCGTCGCAGCAAAATCCGCGGATCGGCCCACGCGTCGCCAAGCGCGAATACGAGCGGGAATACGAGGGAGCGTGCATCTGCTGACGTCAGCAATGGGAAAGTGCAACGGGTTTCCGGCGCGGGAGTTTGCAATCGCCCAACAGGTTCAGGAGCGAACAGCGCGTCGCGCTGCCTTGTTGCGTTCCTCCGGAGCATTTAGCCGTCACAGCATTGCGACGGCCGCGACACTGATGCTGGTTGCAAATCAATCTAGAGCGTGATTGGCAGGGCAGCGTTAATCGAGCTTATTGATCAGAATTAACAGGGTTTATTCGACGCTCTACAGCCCTACCTCCGGCACCTCGTCATACGCCGCTTTGTCGCGCCCATCAGGATTTGTCTTGGCCGCGCGCCCTGAGGATGCGACTCCGGATACTCCATAGGCAGCGCACGCGTTGAGCCGCTTGGCAAGCAATCGGCACGAGCAACTTGCGCACGATGCAAAGCTTTGCCTGAGCCGCACGCAGCGCCTAGCATGCCCTGCGCAACCGACGCTTCTTCCGGCGGTCGCTTCTGCCTTGCGCCGGCGCCGTCCGGCGCGCGGCAAAACGCCGCCGAATGTGCCCACGCCGGTATCGACCATCGGCAAGCCGATCGGCGCACCGGCATCCCCAGGCGTTTTGAATGCCCTTAGGCACCGCCGCCGACAACCCTGCTTTGCAAGGGTTGCCGGCTCGGGGCAGGTTCGGCTCGATCTTCAGCTTGACGCGCGCGAACTGGGCCCGTGCCCGATCTGCAATTTGCGTGTGCAGTCGACGTCGCTCGCCCGCGCGATCGCCTCGCCGTAGGCAAGCTGCGGAGCCCCAGTTTCACCTCAAGGTTGAACGTGCGTGTCGGTCGTCACGTCGAGCCGGTTTGCATCCTTGCCGACGCGCCACCGCGCACTTGGGATCATGTTCCCTGACGCAATCTTTCCAGCACTTTCAGCCCCGCATAACCGTCCGCGGGCTTGAGACCGACTTTGAGCTGATAGGCGCGGACCGCCACCGACGTGTCCGGCCCAGTGCGGCCGTCCACGCCGCTGGTGTCGAAGCCCTGGGCGGTCAACAGACGCTGCATCTCCTGCACTTCGGCAAGCGTGAGTATGCGCTCCGCGCCTGGAAACTGCTGCACGAACGGCCCCTCGCCGCGAATGCGATCGGCAAGGTGGACGGTCGCGAGCGCATAGCTGTCCGCGGGATTGTACGACTTTACGGCGAAGAAGTTCTGCGTGAGCAGAAAGTGCGGTCCACCGGCGACCGGCTGCCAAAGGCGCGCCTGCTCGGCGGGCCGCGGGAACGGCTGGCCGTTGGCACGCGTGACGCCGCGCTTCTGCCAAGCCGCAATTGTCCGCAACCCGCCCGCTTTGGCGGCTGCCGGCAGCCGCACCTCATAGCCCCATCCCTCGTCCCGGCGGTAATGGCCACGCTTCAGAAGGTACTGGGCGGTGCCCGCAAACGCATCGTCCGGCGGACCGAACGGCGAAATGCGCCCATCACCATTGCCGTCGACGCCCATGTTGAGCCACACCTCCGGCATCCACTGCGTGTGACCCATGGCACCCGCCCATGAGCCGATCATGTCCTTTTCGTCCGCCCATCCGCGCTCGATGATGACGAGGGCATTGAGGAGCTCTTGCTCCCAATAGCCACGCCGACGCGGCTCGCCCCACGCGAGCGCCGCAAGTGCTGGAATGACCGGGCGCATGTGCTTGGGGCTGACCACCACGTCACCAAATGCGGTTTCCATGCCCCACAGCCCGAGCATGAGATAGCGATCGACGCCGTACTGCTTCTCGATACGTTCGATCAGGGCGGCATACTCGATCGCCCGAGCCTTGCCGGTGATGATGCGCCAGTCGGAGACGCGGCGATTGATGTATTGCCACATCGGCTCGCGGAACTCCGGTTGTGAGCGCTGCAGCGCGTAGACCTCGGTGTCCGGTCTGACGCTGCCCATTACCCGGCTGTAGGTGGCGTCCGAGACCCCCCGCGCCCGCGCACGCGGGCGAAATCTCTCAACCCACTGTGCGAACGTCTGCGGCGAGGATTGCGCCGGCGATATCCACCGCGACCCCGCAGTCGCAACCGCGCCGACCGCGGCGGCAAGAATCGTGCGGCGTGCTATTGCTTCAGCCATAACACTGGCAACCAACTCCCCGATTTCCGCGCCGCGCCGGCCATCACTCCTTCAGGGGATCGCGGACCCAAACAGCACCCGCCGGCCCGGCCCTCAGCAGTGGTGATCTTGAGGCCGGCAGCAACGACGTCGGCCGGCTGCGCCAGCAACCCCGGAACGGAGCGGACACGCTTCTCCGGAGTCGCCCATGCGGGCAGGCGACTTTCTTGCCCGAGGTTGGCAAAAAACGCATGAGCGTTTGCGGTCGCACGGGATCGGCATGCACGAACACCTCGGCATGATTGAGGCCCGAGGAGCGAAAATGGCGCAGGGGGGCACCCGCCCGCGGGGCAGGCCCCCGCCCGGCAATCATCCCCGCGGGCGGGGATCGCCTGTCGCGGTTCCGGCCGGGCGGAGCAAGCCTTGGCGTCGCCTTTCGCCGCACGGCGGCAAGGGCCAGGTATCCGTTGCCAGAAGCGTCGGATATGCGGAATTCGACCCGCTTCGCACGCGGATCTTCGGAATACATGGGAATTCGGCAGCACGCAGAGCGGTTTCCCTGGGAATAGACCAGGTTTAGCGGCGCCTCTTGGTCGTGGCGCGCGGAGCCCACGCAGCGCCCATGCGTGCTCACGTCATCGGCTTTGCTGCAACCTGACAACACGATGTCCTCGCCGGTCCCGCGTGCAGCAGCCAGAGCGGTATGCGCGTTTCTGAGAAACCAGGGTGATTGCGCGTGCAGGTACGTGGATCATTCGGTTCGTCCTGGACCAGAGTGCCGGACTGGAGCCAATGACCATTACCGCCTGCTGGCTACGCGGCCCGCCCGCGAGCGCCCCGGCCACCGGCCGGCCCCTGTTCCTTCAGCTCTGGCGCGGCCCGCGCATCAGCAGCAGGGCCGATTCAACGCGTCTCCAGGTTTGCGCGCGTTCCTTGTCGCCACTTCGTTCGCAGGCAGCAGCCCTCTGCGCAGCCTCGGCAATTGCCTTGACACCATGCGCTTCCAAGAGCTGCCTGGCGAATTCCTGGATTTCGGTGGTGTGCATGGCGTCATCCTCTTCGGCAGTGCGCCGCAAATATCGGCCCGGGCACTTGAGCGGTGGGCGTTGACACCGTTCGAAACCGACAGTGTGCATCCCAAAGATGCTGAAATGGCGAAGCACCTAGCCTAGCTTGTATTTTGCTTGCCGTTCGTTGCCGCTCGATCGGTGCGTCGCCAGCCCCGCGTGATCAATCATGCTTACCGGCAGAATATCGGCAGGGTCGACGCGCTCTCCTGCGATGCTCCGTGCCCAGCGCGCGTTATCCGCAGCAATGCAGTGTTTCTTGACGGACGCGCGGTTGCCGCGACAGACCTTGCGAAATCGTCCGAGTGCGGTGAAACGCGCCGGCGCACGGAGGCGTACCCCCGCGCGGCGCACGCGCGGGGGTAGCGGGCGTTTAGGCGTAGGCCTTGACGACCTCGTCATGAGCCCATCTCGCCGCGTCCTCCGGCGCCATGCCTTCAATCGCCTTGGCGTACATGTCGGTGATGACGTACTTGGTCACGACTTCGGCCGCCTTGCGATTCGGTGGCCCGGCGTACCCTGCCAGTCGCCCGAACGGCGGTATGTCGCGAAACGGCCGCAACACCGGATCGACGTCCCACACCTTGTCGTTCTCCCAATACCTGGTAGCGCCGTCGGAATAGCCCTGCTGCGAGGTGAACCATTCCTCGAACACGGGTTTTGAATGGACCCAGCGCAGGAAATCCTTGGCTGCTTTTTGGTTCTTGGAGTAGCCCATCAGCATGTCAGTGAAGGGAAATGGCAGGTTGTACTGGCCTCCGGGACCCTTGGGGATGCGGGCGTGCTGGATGTCCTGCCACATCGGCGTGCCCTTCTCGGTCAGATACGATTCCGGCTTGCGCTTGGCTTCAATGTAGATCGCGGCGCCGTTGTTGGTGGCGCAGATGCTTCCCGCCAGGAAGGCGCGGTTGTTGTTGGTATCATCCCAGGCAAGCCCGCCCTCGTCGCAGGTCCCTTTCCAAAGGCCAACCGCGAACTTGATCGATTCGACGGTTTCGCGGCTGTTCAAGGCCACGGTCTTGCCGTCGACCTCGACCTCCTTGCCGCCCCAGGACCACAGATACGGGTACCACCAGCTCGGCGCATCGCCGAATGTGTGTCCGGCCGTCTGGCCGATGGGCCGGCCCTTGGCCTTCAATTTCTTGCCGGCATCGAGCAGGGCGTCCCAGGTTTCTGGAAAAGCGCTATAACCGACCTCCTCGAGCCACGATTTGCGATAGGCGATCAGCCCGCCGCCGACGGTCCAAGGCACGCCGATCCACTTATTGCCGACCGTGGCGACGAGTTTGGAGACGTCGTAGTAGCCGCCTTGGGCCTTGGCGATCTCGTCGGCCACATCCCCGGCGTCGGCGAGGCTCTCCGCGTAGAGCTGCGGCCAGTTTCCGATCGCCATGATGATGTCGGCTCCGGTCCCCGACTGGATCGCCGACGTTATCCGCGACTGCAGATCGTTGGCATTGATGGTTTCGAGCTTGAGCGTGATGCCGGTCGCCTTCTGGCACTCCTGCGTGATCTGGCCTTTCAGCAGCACGTCGGACGCCGGCACGAAATCGGCCCACCGCAGCCAATGGACGCTTGTGCCTTGCGCGAGGGCTGGTGCCCGCCCGGTGGCCAGGATCGCAGCGAGGCCCCCGGTTTGCGCCGCAACGGCACCGGCTCCCGACAGTTTGAGAACGCTACGTCGCGTGATGCGAGCCATGTTCTTCCTCCCATAGTTTTTTATGCGCAGGATCGCGCTGTCTCGGTCGCACTTGCGGGCGCCGAGGCGTCGTCTGTCCAGGGGCATCGGGGCGAAAGCGTCCAGCCCCGTGCTGCCGGGTGCAACGCCGGATCAGAATACGCTTATTCTGCGTTGATCGCAGCTCAAATCCGGGTCGTGCTGAATGGCTGCTCGAGATCGCGCCGCGCTTGTTGGCGTCGCGGGCAAGGCAATGAGGCGATCGCTTGGTCACCGACAGCGGACCTCGCGCAGCTGGAGGCCGCGCACCGCCGGCTGTCCGCGGTTTGCCAAGATTTCAAGATGGAGGCACGGCCACCCTCGGCTCGCCGTGCAGGTTCGCTGGCATGGTATTGCCCTGAAATCGCAGAGCGAACAACGGCTTGTCTGCGATGGCCGGCGGCCGCGCAGTATCACTTCGCGGGGAAATTGGCGGTGGTCGATAGTCTGCGCCAACCACCCGCAAGGCCGCTGCGCTCACCACGTCGCGCGGCAATGCGATCAGTACAGATGACAAGCAACGTTGTGCCCCGCCGCCAACTCCTTGGACGGCGGCGCCTCTATGGCACAACGCGGCATCGCCAAGGGGCAGCGCGGGTGGAAGCGGCAGCCCGCGGGCAGTGCCAGGGCGCTCGGCACCTCGCCGGTGATCGCAAGCTTGTCGTGCCGCTCGTCCGGATGTGACGGCAGGGCTGCGGTAAACAATGCCTGCGTATAGGGGTGGAGCGGCTTGGCGCATAATTCGAGGCTGCCGGCGAGTTCGACGATCTGTCCCAGATACATAACCGCGATGCGGAAGC
>JBPYEF010000343.1:0-13301 GCA_051985875.1 Hyphomicrobiaceae bacterium | reverse complement strand
CCGGCGCATTGCGGCTAGCACACCTGCGCGCAGAGCGCCTTGCAGGATAACGCTCGAATGGCCTGTTTGCGCACGATGGAGTTAGGTTCGAGAATGCGCGAAGAGGTCGGGGCGGCGCCAGACGCGGTCGCGCGCCAGCAGGCCACGCTCGCGCCGGCAATCGCCGATCTGGTTGCCTGCCTGCGGCGAAGGCCACCGGACCTCGTCGTCACCTGCGCCCGCGGCAGCTCCGCCCATGCCGCAACCTTCGGCAAGCATTTGATTGAGCGCCATCTGGGGCTTCCCGTGGCCGCCGCCGCCCCAAGCATAGCCAGTGTCTACGAGCGACGCCTCCGGCTGCGCCGGCAGTTGTTTTTGACGATCTCGCAATCGGGCCGCAGCGATGATCTGATTGCCATGGCGCGCAGCGCCAAGGCGTCTGGGGCGCTGACCGTGGCGATTGCCAACGATACCGACTCGCCACTGGCGAGGGTCTGCGATGTTGTCCTGCCGATGGGGGCCGGTCGCGAGCTGAGCGTCGCCGCCACGAAGACCTTCATTACTGCGGCGTCGGCGCTGTTGCGGCTGGTGGCAGGATGGCATGGCGCCGCCGGGATCGATGCCGCGCTCGGGCGCCTGCCGCAGCGTCTCGCCGACGCCGCCGAGCTCGACTGGGAGGAAGCGGCGGATATGATTGCCGTGGCACCAAGCTTGGCCGTGCTCGGACGAGGTCCGACGCTCGCCATCGCCAGAGAGGCTGCGCTTAAGCTAAAGGAGACGTGCGCCGTGCCGGCCGAGGCGTTCAGCGGGGCAGAATTCTTGCACGGTCCGGTCGCGCTCGTCTCTCCGCGTCATCCCGTCCTCATGCTAATGCCCGGCGATGCAGCACGGCGCGGCATGTGCCAACTTGCTTCCCGCCTGCGCCGAGCCGGTTCGCGCGTGCTGGTTGCCGGAGCGGGCCACGCGCACGGCCGGCTGCCAGTCCTCGCCGCCGACCATCCAGATGTCGATGCCGTCTGTCTCATCCAGAGCTTCTATGCGCTGACGCTGCGCTTGGCCGGAATGCTCGGCGTTGACGTCGATCACCCGCGGCAACTTCGCAAGGTCACGAGGACTAGATGAATGCGATGCGCCGGCACGCAATCGTCGCGGACTATGTCTTCGATTCGCATACGCTGCATCGCGGGGCCGCGGTCCTGATCGACGGCGATGTGATCGCGGGCATCCTACCTGCTCGCGAGCTCGACGGCACGGTTCCCGTGCACGCCTTGCCATCCGGAAGCTGGCTCGCGCCCGGTTTCATAGACACGCAGGTGAATGGCGGAGGCGACGTGCTGTTCAACGATGCACCGACCCCGACCACCGTAAAACGTATCCTCGCCGCCCACCGTCGCTCGGGTACGACGGGCATGCTCCTGACGCTAATCAGCGACACGCCGGAAAAAATGCTGCTGGCGCGCGATGCCGTGCACAAGGCGACGACGGATGAACGCAGCATGATCGGCATTCATTTCGAAGGTCCGTTCCTGTCGCGGCAGCGGGCGGGTGTGCACGATCCGCGCATCCTCCGCTCGCCGTCCCCCGAGGAGCTCGCACTACTCACGTCACCCTCACCCGTTCCCGTCGTAGTCACGCTCGCACCCGAGGTAGTGCCAAAAGGCTGCATAGCTCGCTTGGTCGCGGCCAACGTTCGCGTGGCAATCGGCCACTGCATGGCGACCTACGCCGAGACGCGCCAGGCGCTATCGGAGGGTGCAACGGCTTTTACGCATTTGTTCAACGCCATGCGGCCCCTGGCGAGCCGGGAACCCGGACCGATCGCGGCCGCCCTCGAAGCAACGGGGGCCTGGATCGGATTGATCGCCGACGGCGTCCACGTGCATCCGGCGATGCTGCGGCTGGCGCTGCGTGGGTCGGCTAATCCGATGCTCGTCAGCGACGCCATGCCCCCGGTTGGTGGACGCAATGCGACGTTCGTGCTTGCGGCGCAGCCGATCACCCGGCAGGGCGATTCCTGCATCCGCTCGGATGGCACGCTTGCCGGTACCGCCCTAGACATGGCCGCGGCGGTACGCAACTGTGTGCACATGCTGAACGTTCCGCTCACGTCGGCGCTGCGATTTGCTTCTACCGAGCCGGCTAATTTTCTTGGGCTTGGAGACCACCTTGGCCGGCTCCTCCCCGGATATCGCGCGGATCTGGTCGCCCTTCGTCCCGAAACCATCGAGGTGCTAGGGGTATGGGTTGCCGGCCACGCCTGCGCGTGCGACGCGCGGGACTAACGCGTCGGTTGCTGGGCAAACAGCCGGCGCGGCAGGTGGTATCTGCCAACTCCGCCAACGTGCGCGACCACCGCCCTGGTATGATGGGTCAGCATCGTCACGGCCTACGATCGCATTTGACGCTCGCTTTCTGCCAGCGGCAGCGGTTTTGCGTTTTCGCTCGGAGTATGTTGGCGCGCCGCATCCACTCTGCCGTCCCAGGTATCGCCGGTGCGCGCATTGCCCGCCGACCGTTCATCGACTTCCGCGCGCGTCATTGGGCTCGGCCGATCAACCCCAAGGCTTGAGGCCCTGCTCGAACCCCGCGCTATGCCTTGATCGCGCGGTCGAGCGCCCTCATCTGCCGCAACCGAGTATGCTCCGCCGAAGTCAAGGCTCGGCAAGTGAATTGCGTCACTTGCAGAGCCCCCCTTCAGCCAGCGGGCACACTTACGCCGCCTTCGACGCTTTCCTACGTTCAAGAAGCCTTCGCAGCGGGTCCGCGGAGGGGGGAGACGGGCGCGAACCTCCTTCGCTGTCGTCATCGCGATCGTAGTGGCCGGACATCATGTCGAGCGCAACATCGCCGAGAAGGCGGACGGCATGCGCAACGCGCATCGCCTCATCCGGCTCATCATCCTGCGCGTTGCCGAACACGACGCACTCGGCAAGCGCCATGGTGAGGGCTAAGCAGGCATCGTGCGCGTCGACATCGCTGATAGCCTCCCGGATCTTGTCGCGGGCGAGCAGGAATGCGGCGGTCTCCGAATCTTCTCCGCCGGCTTCCGGCTCCTCGGTGCGAGCTGCTCGCCACTCTTTGAAGAGGTGTGGAAACTGGGTGTCCCGCAGCATCCTTTGATCGTCACACTCGACCCCGAAGAAGGACCTCATATCTTCGCGCAGGTGCAGCAAAAAGAAATTGGGCGATAGGTCGTATTCGACGCTTTCCTTGCGCGCACGAAACTTCAGGTAGTCATCTACTTCGTTTGCCAGCTTCGCGTAATCCGGCATCGACGTTCTCCTGCGTCATTGATCCAAGCCGCTTCTGCTCCATCGTCGCCGAGACAAGCGAGATGACGAGCGACTTGCTGTTTCCAGAAGGCGCGGGGATGTTTCTTGCTCGACGCCTCAATCCGCCATGACCGGATGCTGCTTCGTCTTGCCTTCAATGAAGCCTGAAATCCACGCCAGCGCGTCGTCGCTGTCAACGGGATAGGGGTTCTTGCGTGGAAACCAGCGCCGGCCGGCGTTGTAGCCTTCTTGCCAGGCCTGCGGGAGCTGCCTGATGTGCCTGGAACCGTTCGTCATCGCGCCACCCCTTGCGTCGAACGCGTTCACGCCGCACAAGCGCTGCACTTTTCCGTCCGATTTTACGTGATTCCTTGAAGTGCAGCCCTCCCTTCCCTTGAAGAATCGTTGCCCACTCCGGCGCGCGTTGCCGCAACAACCGCCGCATCGCGCGAACATTCGAGCCGCACGCGACACGCCAGGCGTCGGGATCCACAACACACGGCACCGAGGTATGCGACGGGAGCGCGATGGCACGCATGGCCGTTTTTCCCAATCAACCACCCCTCGCAACTGCCGTACGGGCTTTAGACGCCAGGCGAGACGGGCGGTAGTTACGGGGCTGCTGTGCTGCCCGCTAGACGGTCAAGACGGCCGCCCGCATAAGCGAGGACCTCTTGGTACAGGGGTTGCGCGCAAACGTTTCACGCCGCGTTGCACGTTGGCATCAACAAACCTGCAAATGGCATCGGCGATCCTGCTTAGCGGCGCTTTTCATGGGCACCGCGGCCGCGACGCCGAACGCACGGTTTGTATTTCTGTCATCACCTTGGGGGGTGAGTTAGCCGCGACGGCACGCCCAAGATGTGCGCGACCCGACCGCGAGGGCGACAGGGCTCTGCTGCAGGGCGCCGATCCAGCTCCGCAGAAAACGCAAGGGCCAAGGACCTCACTACGTCATCGGCAAATGCGCTGCCCATGCATTGTCGCGGTTACTCGCCGGCGCCACGGCGGTTCACCGCACGTGCAACCGCCGGGCGCTGTGCGCCACTCTCACTTGGTGCAATCCGACACCGTGCATGCCGCCGGAATGGTGCCGCACGACATGTGCAATGGCCCGAGAGCGGGCCATACGGCGGGTGGCCGGAGGCGCGCGCCAGGCTACGACCGGCGGGCTGCTGTTGCAGTTCTCGGCGGTAGACGGTCTGGGGTCATCGGAGAGCAGATGGCGATTGGCTACAAGGTATTTGCCTCCGCAGGCCGTGATACTTGGTGGTACGTGCGTCTCCTCAAACGCGTCGTAGCCCTCCTTCAAATTCCGCCAGAAATCATTCCACTTGCTGTCTGCATGCGCGGCCATAGCCTCTTCGCTCATGCGAAACGGAAATATCTGCACCTGAATTGCGTCCTGTCCGTTGCCGAGGGCCTTCTCCGCCACGTCGTAGAGATCGTCCATCACGGCATCGGTCATGGCGAAGCAGCCAATCGACGTGCACCCTCCGTGCACGAGGATGTACGACCCGGTGCGTCCCAGCGCGCGGTCTACGCTATTGGGATAGCCGATATTGAAGGAGCGCGGATGCCGTCCTACGCGTCGTAGCTGGCTCAGCCCAATCGAGTAGAACCCCTCGGGCGCCTGCCTGTCGCCCTCGCGCTCCTTAGGTCCAAGATTTCCCGACCAGAAGCAGATCGGGTAGGTCGCCAGCAGCGTGAACTGATCGCGCTCGCGTATCCACACTTCTAACTCGGATTCCTGCTTGAAGATACGGATGAGGATCGGATTGCCCAACTCGAGGCCGCGCTCGGTCAACTGCTTGACATCTAGCGCGGACCGGTGAGCGATGCTCTGCGACGGAGTCTGCGAGACGGTAAAAGCAAACGCGGCGCTCATCAATGCAGCGGCAATGCTCAACCCGATAGAAAGAGTGCGCAACGACTCGACCCCCAAATACGCATCGTGATCGGCGCCCCGCAAACAGCACGAGCGCGACCGTGCGTCAACCTTCCGCGCTCTTTGTCAAAGTTACATCTCTGAACACAGTTTTGTCGTTAAAAGTCATGTTAATATATTGAGACGTATGCTGAATGGTAATGTGTGGATGGAGCGACCCACTCGGGGCTTATCACAATTTCGGCATAATCGGGAACGCGCATCGCGACGAAGAATACAAAATGACAGCACCGCACAAGCGCAGCCTGAGCTGTGAGACGGAGCGGAGAGTGCGCTCAACCGTACAGTCTCTTCCCTCTCTGCGCCGCTCGTGTCCTCCTGATGTCCTATAGGGCAGCTTCTGCATCGCCGCACCGCGTACGCGAGCCCGGCCACCTACGCTGACCACGACATCTGCTGCTGGGATTGCACGCGCTGCGGGGCGAAACCAGACCAGGGGCGCTGGCTAGCGTCGCACGTGGGTCCGATCGGCAATCTACTACCGGAGATGGCTATATCGCGCAAAATATCGGCGTGAACCCAAGGGGTGACTGCCGCGCTATCGCCGACTACGCGCGACCTTGGTACCGGTTCGCGCATTCAAAGCGGCTAAAGAAAGGCAAGGATCCCGGCCAACAGGCTCGCATGAACGAAGAGAAAAACGCCGACCCGCAGCAGCAGCGGACGCATCAGCATATCCCGGCCTCCTTCGTGATCCGTGTCGAGAAACCCACCACGACCGCCAATGTTCCCGACTGCAAGAATCGAGATGTGCCGACTCGGGCCCGATTCCATTTGCTACCGCTTGCGTGAAAATGGCAGCAGGCCGGCACGTCGTTACGTGCAGGCCGTTGGCATCGCAGGCATCAGGTCGGCGCAGAGCCCGATCGCGTTCGGGATTGTGGTTTTTCACGATTGCCGGTCAGCGCGCCGATTTGGCCTTGCGGCGCTTGGCTGCGCGTGCGGCGTGCCGCTCACCATACTTCATGCCCTCGAGCTTCAGCCCGTCCGGATCGAGGAAGAACACGGCGTAGTAGTCATCGTAGTATTCCCCCGCCGGGTCGACGATCGTCGCCTCCATTCGCCTGAGAAACTGTTCGAGCTCGTCGACGTCGCGCCGACGCCGCAGACCAAAGGCGTAGTGGTGGAAGCCTACCTCGCCGATGCGGTGTTTGTGTCCTCGTCCGCGCACGTCGGCTGGAGCGATCCAGAATCGGGTCCTGCCGTTGGTCCAACCGATGGCCTGCGGGTATTCCTCGGATACCTCAAAGCCAAGAAATCGAAACAAATGCCCGTAGAAGAGCTTCGACTTCTGGTAGTCGCTGACGCGGATCACCAGATGATCAATGGCGACGACGCGTGACATTGGTGCTCCTTTCCGGACCGAAAACGTCGGCGGTGTGCGCACGTAGGAAGACCGCGGGCGAACGGAGGAGCCCCCACGATCGAAGACAAAGGCAAATCGTTTCCGATCATCAACGGCGAAGTTCGCGCCAGGCCGATTATCGATTGGCTGGGGCGCTGAGCCATGTTTGCCGATCTCATCAATCGTGGCGCACTATTCGACTGCAATCACAGCGGCGGCAAAGATAGCCAAACCATGCTCATCGAGCTCCCGGGCATCGTGCGCTTTCCCAGATCTTTGTTGTCCACGCGGCACGAAATGGAGTGGCCAGGAGCTCTTGAGCACGCCCGGGCACAAGCCGAGGCCGCCTGGCTTGCCATTCGTGGTTGCCGGGGCCAGCAAAACGCTCCTGGGCATGTTTGAAACCAAAAGAGGGCAAGTCGGCTGACATTCCCACTTGCCGGCACCGCGTCAGTTTTCTTTTTCCCGCGCGGCGGGATGCTGTGCCAAGTCGAGTATCGCCTCCGCCGGTAGATCGATGACAACCGCGCCGCGCAGCAGGGAGAATGCCTCGAGCGGAAGCTCGAGTGCAGACGCAGTGCCCAGCGTGCCGGCGGCTGTGAAGCGGATGCGCTCGGGCGCTCCGGCGTCGTCGGTCGCGACGTCGGAAACCACGCCAATCTCCAGGCCATCGGCAGAAAATACCGGGGCTCCGATTAATAGTGACACTGTTTCGCCCCCCTCGGATTCGACTTCACCGGCTAACCGCACCGGCAGCAGCACGAGGAGCGCGAGCATCGCGGCAGCCCCCAGCGCCAGGGAGGAGCGGTGCTTTTGCACGCGACTGCGCATGAGCGTCTTTCCTGAAAACAAACGGAAGCGCTTGCGGCGCCGATGCTTGCTCGCTCGAGGAACGCCACAGCGCCGCGCGCGTTCCGCGCCGCAGGGCGACATCCGAGCGAACGGGCGCGGCGGCATTTGACGCCACGCCCCGACTGCCGCGATGTCAGGCTTAGGCCCGATCGCCAGCGCCTGCCTTGCGGGGGACGCCAGTGCGGCGCACGGTGCTGCGTAATCGCCTCCGCGGGACGCGAGGGCGCGATTCAGCTATCGTAGCAGCTGCGCGTTCCTGTCCAGGACGCGCAGGATCTCGTCCCGGGAAGCATCCGGCACCTCAAGCAGCACACGGTCGATGCCGGCCTCGTGGTACGGCTTTAGCTTTTCCCGGTCGGCGGGAGCCGAAAACACGGTGATCGACAAGGTCCGGTAATCGCGCCCCGCGGCCGCGGCGGCGGCTTTCAGGCGCTCTACCCCGCGCCTTGGCTCCCATCCGCTGCGCGGCCTGGGCAGCCACCCGTCACAAAACTCGATCACGCGCTTGACCGTGTGCTCGCTCTCGCCGCCAAGCAGGATGGGCGGATGCGGGTGCTGTTTCGGCTTGGGATAGAGCCAAACCGGATCGAAGCGAACGAAGTCGCCGTGGAACTGCGCCAATTCCTTCGTCCACAGCTGCTGCATGGCAAGCACGCGTTCGCGCAGCAGCTTAAAGCGGGTCTCGTAGCGCGTGCCGTGATTTTCCATTTCGTCGACGTTCCACCCACCTCCCATGGCGAAGATGAAGCGCCCTCCGGAAAGCTGGTCGAGGCTCGCCACCGACTTGGCGGTTATCAGCGGGTCGCGCTGCGCGACGAGGGCTATGCCGGTGCCGAGCTTGATGTTTTTCGTCGCCGCCGCTGCGAACGACAGCGCAACGAACGGATCATGGGTATGTTTGTAGCGCTTGGGCAATTCTCCCCCGCCCGGGAAGGGGGTGCGACGGCTGGCGGGAATGTGCGTGTGCTCGCATACGAAAAGCGATTCAAAGCCTCTGTCTTCGAGCGCGCGCGCTAGCTCCGCAATATCCATGCCGTAGTCGGTCGGGAAATAATAAGCGCCAAAGTGCATATGACCTCCTTCGGGATCGCGACGGGAGCGAAAGCGCAACTCAAAGATGCTTGTAGCACACCTTGCCGCACGTCGCAGGGGTACGCCGCGCGCATGCCAGCAGGCAATCGCGCTTCGAAGCTACGGGCGGCCAACCTTTTCGTGCGGTTCCTCGGTACCATATATCGGGACATGCCCCGGTCCCCGACTCAATCGCGCATTGCCATGTACTGCCTGTGCTGCGCATTGCTCGGCGGGATGCTTGCCGGCGCATCACTGGCACAGTCCAACCCCTCGGCCGTCTCCCGCCAGCGGGTCCCGGACGCGACCATTATACTCAATGGAAACGACGTGACGCGCGGGCCGCCGCCACCGCCGGAGCGCCAGTTCGTTCCTCCGCCGACCTCGCTCGCGCCGCCTATGGCGCGCGTGCCGCAGGTCGCACCCCTCGCCCCGCGCGTCGCACAGTAGCAGATCGTACCACCCGCCCGTGCGCCGATCGGACGGGCGGACACCGAAGCGTTCCGGTGCTAAGAGATCCCGCCTAGACTTCGACGGGCGGGCGCAGAGATCTCGAGCACAGCGTACCCCACATGCTCGCCTCGACCGCCAATTTTCTCGCCGGCATGGATGGCGGGCAGGCCAAGGCGGGCAGCCGAGGTCAGCCAATTTCTTGGTATTAAAGGAATGGAACAAGGCCGAGGTATATCAGCGGACGATCGCGGTAATGGCGAGCAAGCTGGTCGGCGGCTAGCGACAAAAGACGCGTTGCCACGCGCAGCCGCACCCACGGGAATCCGAGTAGAGCGTAAAGCTTGCCGGGCGCGAGCCGGCGTTGCATCGCGTCGCGATTGGGATTACTGACAAGATCGGGGCACCCAGCAACCTGTTGCAAGAGGTCGGTCGATGCTCATAACTCTCGATGGCCGCAGGATCTATTATGATCTCACCGGACCGGACAAAGCCCCGGTCGTGTGCTTCACCCACTCACTCGCCTCCGACAGCGGGATGTGGGCCGAGCAGCTGCCGGCGCTGTTCGCCGCGGGCTATCGGGTTCTACGCCTCGATATGCGCGGGCATGGTGGCAGCGATCCACTACCAGGCGACTACAGCATGGATCAGCTGTCACAGGACGTTGCCGCGGCCCTCGAATTTCTCGGCATCACGCGTGTTCATCTCTGCGGCCTCTCAATTGGCGGGATGTTGGGCCAGGCGTTTGCCATCCGCCACGGCCAGAAGCTCGCGTCGGCGATGCTATGCGACACTTCTCCACAAACGCCCCCCGGCGCAGCGGAAGCGTGGGCACCGCGCATCGACGCGGTAAAGAAAGCCAAGGCAGTGACGCCACTTGCGGCCGCAACCATGGAGCGCTGGTTTACCGACGCCTACAAGCCAAGCAATCCCGGGCGATGGCAGCAAATCCATGCCACGATCGCCGCGACGACATCCGCCGGTTATCTTGGCTGCGCAGCAGCGATCCTCAATTTCGACTTTGTGCCGAAGCTCCCGTCGGTAAAAGTTCCAACGCTTGTGGTATGCGGCGCCGATGACCAAGGTACGCCGCCGGCCGGCAACAAGCGCATCGCCGAGCTCATTCCCGGCGGCCGCTATGAGGAGATTGCTGCGGCCCGCCATTTCCCGAACGTCGAACGTCCCGACACGTTCAACCGCATCATGCTGGGTTGGCTCGAGGCGCGCCGCGCCTGAAGCACCGTTGCGGGGAGTCGGCGAGAAGCGCGCGAGCCGACGATCGCATTTACCCCCAGGGACCACGCGGCGCACCGGAAGCGCGGCCCCAGGGGCCGCCCGACGGTGCCGCGTATCCGGGTGTGCCCATCGCGACCGCCAGCTTCTCGAGTTCTGCGATCCGGTTTTCGGTGTTGGGATGGGTGGAAAACAAATTGTCCATGCCCTCGCCGGTCAACGGATTGATGATAAAAAGGTGTGCGGTCGCCGGCGCCGCTTCGGCGGGTTCATTGCGAATCTGCCGCGCGTAGCCCTCGATCTTGCGCAGAGCGGAGGCGAGCCATAGCGGCTGGCCGCATATCCGCCCGCCCATGCGATCGGCCTGGTATTCGCGTGACCGACTGATAGCCATCTGCACCAGCATCGCGGCCAGCGGTGCCAGGATCATGGCGATGAGCGCACCGATCCAGCCGACACTGTTGTTGTTGCGATTGCCCCCGAAGAGCGCACCGAACTGCAGGTACTGCGCCAGCATCGAGATTGCGCCGCCAATCGTCGCGGCGACGGCCATAGTCAGCGTGTCGTGGTTTTTGATGTGCGACAGCTCGTGCGCCATCACTCCCGCCAACTCTTCGGGCGTAAGCACCTCGATCAGACCGGTCGAGGCACACACCGCCGCATGGGCCGGACTCCGACCCGTGGCGAAGGCGTTGGGTTGAGGATTGTCCATCACGTAGACCCGCGGCATCGGCAGACCGGCGCGTTGCACTAATTGCTGCACGATGCGGTAGTATTCTCCCCCAGAGCGCGCATCGACCTCGTGCGCCCCGTACATGCGCAACACCATCTTGTCGGACTGCCAGAGGCTGAACAGGTTCATGCCCGCGGCAATGAAAAAGGCGACGACCATTCCCGTGCGGCCGCCGATGACGCCACCCATGGCAACAAAGATGCCCGTCAGCACCGCAAGCAGGAGACCGGTCTTGGCATAGTTCATGGCTATTCCCCAGTCCGGGCACGGGCGCTGCTGCGCTGCTGGCCGCACCCATCGCGCAGGTGCTAATATGGTGCTGCGGGCGCCCGAGAGCCAGCCCGGTCGCGGTCATCCGACGTGGTTTGCGCGGGATCCGCGAGGTGTCGAAAGAGGCTCGCAAGGCGGCCGGCAAAAAAACCCGCGCGACCGGGGGAAACGGGCCAGGGTGAGCGCCCGCGATCGAAACTCCCGTGGTGATCCATGCAGAAAGATTCCATGAAGAATCCAGGAAACTTCGCGGCTCCGGGCAACCGTTCCCTGCCCGAGCAGGCGGTTAGGGCGCTGCAGGAAGCGGAGGAACGCCGGCGTCTTGCGGACCAACGCCGGGCAGCCAACCCTCCTCCCCGGGAGATCGGCGGACGGCAGGGCCCCGATCCCACCCGCTATGGGGACTGGGAGAAGGACGGTATCGCCTCGGATTTTTGAACGGCCCGCGGCACCGCTCAAGCCTTGTGCGTGAGCTTTGGCGCGAGAGCGGACGGCACGCGGCGGCCGAAATCTGCGGCGCTTGCGGCAAGGTCGACTGCCTCATCGACGTCACGGAGTTCGGGAAGAAAATAAATCCCGCAATTCAGCAGGTTCTTCAAGGTATCGGCGAGCGTTTCAGCGTGCGACCAGCGCACGCCGGCAAAGAGCCTGCGGACACGTGGCCGCCGCCGCAACCCAACCAGCCAGTAACCGCCGTCTGCGGCGGGGCCAAACACGACATCGTGGCGGCCCAGCTCGCGCATTGCGCGCGCGATGTGCGCTGCGCGCACCTGCGGAATGTCGGTACCGACAATCACCACGGGCCCCGGCGGCATGCACTCCAGGATGCGTTGCATGCGCTGTCCAAGATCGCCTCTCCCCTGCGGTAGCGCGCGCGGCCAAAAGCGGCCGCCGCTGTGCGCTCCACCCGTCGTGGCAAGAAGCGTGTGCCAGCGTCGGTCACGGGAGACGCGCGCCAGCAAGGCCGCGGCCGCGTGGCGTGCAAATCGCGTTGCCACGCCAACCCCGAGTTGGCGTGCGAGGCGTGTCTTGACCGCGCCCGCGACCGGCGCCCTGGCGAAAATCACGAGCCGCGGGCGAAATGATGCTGTGCCACGCCACCCTCTGCTTGGTGCATGGGGATGCGAACGCAGGGCGACCCGCCGCAGTGCTCCGCATGCCGTAAAATGGAGCGACCTCGGTTGCACCGACGCGCCCCCCTCAACCCGAGTAGATACGCCCTATAAGGGGCGTTGGCACACGCAGGCCATAGAGCGCCAGGCAGAGCAGGTTGCGTGCCGAGCGGCGCACATAGCCTTCACGCCGGTAACGCTCCGCACTTGTGACCGCCCGCGTCTGCAGCAAGCGCAAGCGGCGCCTCCCCAGCCGCCGCACGATGTCGACGTCCTCCATCAAGGGCAGCGGACGATAGCCGCCGATGGTGTCGTAGAGGGCCCTCGGCAGCAGCAATCCCTGATCACCATAGGGAATGCGCAGCAGCGCGCATCGCCAGGCTACGAGGCGCTCGAGCACGCGGGCCCGCGCCCCTGGATCATCGAGGGCAAAGCGGAAGGCTGCCGCCTGCGGCTGTGCATAAGCTTCGACGCCCTCGACAAAACGCAGCACCTCACGCTCCCACCCAGGCTCCAACACCGTGTCGGCGTGCAAAAACAGCAGCCAGGGAAAGCGGGCGCGGGCCGCTCCCGCCGCCAGTTGCGCACCGCGACCGCCGCCACAAGCCACCAAAGTGGCGCCCGCGCTCTCGGCGATGAGGGTCGTCCGGTCGCTGGAATTGGCGTCGACGACGATCACCTCCCGTACGACGCCGTCTACCGCGGCCGGCACCAGTGCCGCCATCGCCTGTCCGAGGAAGGCCTCGGCGTTCAACGTCGGAATAATGACCGAAAACATGTGGCCAACGACGCAACCGCTAACGACACGCCGTTGCTTATATGACGGCAGCGGCTGCGTATGCATAGGGACTAATGGTTCTTGCTTTGTTCCGAGCGCGGCGGTATCCCTTGTAGGCGAGGAGCAAGCGTCGCGCGAGCCGAACAATAGAAATGACGCACAGTCGGGATCAACAGGGCCGGGATGCGCCGCCGAGGGCGCTCGTGCCAGAAGACTTGCGGCACGGCCGTGGTGCACGCTCGAACCGCGTCGGACGGT
>JBPYEF010000342.1:0-4610 GCA_051985875.1 Hyphomicrobiaceae bacterium | reverse complement strand
CAGTGCCGGTGGTGCTGCGGTCACGCTTGCCCGCCGACGCAGGCCGTCCGCAATTGCCGACTGCGCGCCAACTCTTGCGCCGCCTGCAGCGGTCGACAGGCGCCTGCGCCAGCTTATCCTGGTCGCTTGACGCCGAGCGCCGGCGTTGACGCGCCGTGCGCAATTTGCGAGCGATGGCCGCGCGCGCCGGGCGCCGCCGCGACAACGCGTGCAAACGACGGAGGTGACGATGACGCCAAAGCCGCGCGCCGATCTTCGGCCAAACACGGCGGAGTTCGAGGAGCTCCCGTTCGTCAAGCCGACCGGCTTTCGCGAGTATGACGCCCGCTGGCGCTACCCCGACGAGATCAACCTCATGGGGCTCAATGTCGTCGGATTGGCGCTCGCCACACTGGCGGCTGAGCGCGGGGCAGCGCGGCGCTTCGTTGTCGGCCACGACTACCGTTCGTATTCGGCAGCGGTCAAGCAGGCGGTGATGCTCGGGCTGCTTGCCGGCGGCGCCGAGGTACAGGATATCGGCCTGGCGCTGTCGCCGATGGCGTATTTCGCGCAGTTCGAGCTCGACGTGCCGGGGGTGGCGATGGTGACCGCGAGCCACAACGACAACGGCTGGACTGGAATCAAGATGGGCTTTGCGCGACCGCTGACCTTCGGTCCCGAAGAGATGACCGCCCTCAAGGAGCTGGTGCTCAGCGGCGGTGCACGCCTCGCCCCGGGGGGCTCCTACGCGTTCATTCCCGACATCGCCGAGCGCTACATAGGGGCGCTCACGCGCCGGCCCCCCCTGGCGCGCAAACTCAAAGTCGTTGTCGCCTGCGGCAACGGCACGGCTGGCGCCATTGCCCCGCGGGTGCTGGCGGGTATCGGTTGCGAAGTGGTGCCGCTCGACTGCACGCTCGATTACCGCTTCCCGCGCTACAACCCCAATCCGGAGGACCTGCAGATGCTGCAGGCGATCAGCAGGGCGGTGCTCGACGCCAACGCCGACGTCGGCTTCGGTTTCGACGGCGACGGCGATCGTTGCGGGGTGGTGGACAATGAGGGCCACGAGATCTTCGCCGACAAGGTTGGCGTGATGCTCGCGCGCGATCTGTCGACGCGCCACAAGCGCGCGCTATTCGTCGCCGACGTGAAATCGACCGGGCTGTTCATGACCGATCCCGTCCTGCAGCAGAACGGCGCCAGCGCACGTTATTGGAAGACCGGCCATTCCTACATGAAGCGCTACACGTTCGAGCAGAAGGCGCTGGTGGGTTTTGAGAAATCGGGTCACTTCTTCTTCCAGCCGCCGCTTGGCCGCGGTTATGATGACGGGCTTGTTTCGGCGATTGCCGTCTGCGACATGCTTGCCCGCAATGGCGACCGTTCGCTGGCCGAGCTCAAGGACGCGCTACCGAGGACGTGGGGCTCGCCGACCATGTCACCTCACTGCCCCGATGAGTCGAAGTACGGCATCGTCGCCAAGATCATGGAGCAATACGAGGCGGCCGCCGCGGCTGGCGAAACTGTGGCCGGGCAGAGGATCCGCGAGTTGATCACCGTCAACGGCGTGCGCGTCGTGGTCGAGGACGGCACCTGGGGACTTGTGCGTGCTTCCTCCAACAAGCCCGAGCTCGTCGTCGTAGTCGAAAGCCCGACGTCGGAAGCCAACATGCGCGCGATCTTTGCCGACATCGACGCGCGCCTCAAGCAATGCCCGGAGGTCGGCCCCTACAACCAGAAGATCTGAGCGGCACGCAGCCGGTGCGCTGGGTTCGCGCGGGCCGCGCGGTGTGCGGGGCAAATGCAACGCGAGAAGAGAACCCGCACGTATCGGCGGCAGCGGCTTACCACGCACGGGCGCCGTCGCAGCTGCTTTGCAGTCGGGGGTGCCCGGGAAGCCGTCCGCGAGCTTCAGTGCTCCGCTGAGGGGGTCGCGGAGCCAGCCGCCCGCAGTGCCGCGCGCTCCGCGCTGCGGGCGATATGGAAGCGCTGGAAATTGCCGTCGCGTTCGTAGATCTTCGCCCGCACCCACACGAATAGGTCATAGAAGGTGTCGCGGCTAAAGCTCAGGGGCAATCGCTCGGTGGCCTCGAGCGGGCGCCCCCACTTGCCGGTCAGTCCGGTTAGATCGTCCTTGTAGAAGACGATGGTCGGCGTGAAGATCACACCCCAGCGCTCGGCGATTGCCTTCTCGGACATGCGCGCCCCGTCGAAGTCGGTCACTTCGCGCCCACCCCAAAGGTCGAGCTGCACGACCGCAAAGTTATCGCGCACGTAGTCATTAATGTACTTTTGCGCGAGCACCTCGGTGTGCAGCTTGACGCAATAGGGACAACCGCGCTGCTCAAAAATCACGGCGAGACGCTTGCCCGCGGCCTTTGCCTCGGCGAATTCCTGGGCCAAGTCGAGAAACGACAGAACAAACCAGCTCTGGTGGTAGAGCCCATCATCGCCGAGCAGCGCGGTGACACGCGGCGTCTCAGGCCCGACCGGCGGCGGGAGGTGCAATTCCGAGGCGCGCACCGAGCCGACCCCGGCGAGCAGCAACCCGAGCAATAGCGGCCAGCACCCCCGCCAGCGCGCGCCCGGCAAGCGCGCCTCAGTTGTGGTCATCGGCGAAGCCTAGCGCAAAGGGTTGCGTGGGGCCACAGGCGCCCACGCGGATGGCGACGCCGGCGCCCGCGGCGCTTCGGTCCGCGGCTGCCGCTGCGCTTTCGGCAATGCGCATTGCCTCCAACACCAGCGCGATCCCCGCCCCGCCGCGCGGTGCTTCCTGCGAGAGCAGCCGGCGAAACGCGCGGGCGCGCGGTTGCCCGCTGTAGAGCCCGAGGATGTGCCGCACAATGGCGTTGAGCCGGCCTCCGGCGGCGAGGTGGCGATCCATGTAGGGGACGAGGGCCTCGATGACGCCGCGACGCGTGGGAGCGCTGTCCGCCGCGCCGAACAGGCGCCTGTCGACCTCGGCCAGCAGAAAGGGGTTCTGGTAGGCGGCGCGGCCGATGGCCACGCCGCCAACCGCCTGAAGATGGCACTCCGCGGCGGCGATCGAGCCAATGCCGCCATTGAGGACGATGACAAGGTCGCGATGCCTGGCCTGCAGGCGATGCACGCGGGCCCAATCGAGCGGCGGCAGATTGCGGTTCTCCTTGGGCGAGAGGCCCTGCAACCAGGCCTTGCGTGCGTGTACGATGAAGGTATGGCAGCCGGCGTCGGCGAGCAGGCGCACGAAGCGCTCAAGATCCGCCTCCGCGTCCTGATCATCGACGCCGATGCGGCATTTCACCGTGACCGGCACCCGCACGCGCGCCCGCATTGCCGCGACCGAGCGAGCGACGAGCTCGGGTGTCAGCATCAGGCAGGCGCCGAACCGCCCCTCCTGTACGCGATCGGACGGGCAGCCGACGTTGAGGTTGATTTCGTCGTAGCCGTAATCCTCCCCGATCGCCGCCGCCTCGGCCAGGGTGGAGGGCGTCGCGCCGCCGACCTGCAGCGCCACGGGATGCTCATGGACGCCAAAGCCAAGCAGCCGCGCGCGGTTGCCGTGCAGAATCGCCTCGGCGGTAACCATCTCCGTATACAGGCGAGCCCGCCGCGACAGCAGGCGGTGAAAGGTGCGGCAGTGCCGATCCGTCCACTGCATCATCGGCGCGACGCAGAATCTGTGCTCTAGCTGCTGCACTGGCTGGTCCTACTGCGTCAAAGGCACGCCCCTCGGAATCGGAGCGCGCGGGACCGCGCACCCGCGATGCCCGCTCCTTGCCGGCGCCGCGGCGGCCTTTAGGCCGGGCTCACGCGACGACCCGATGGCATGCCGCGGTCGGCCTCACGTTGCCTCGAGGGCTGCAAGCGCCTGGCCTTCCTGCACGACGTCTCCCACCTTGACCAGAAACTTGAGCACCCTGCCGGCCTGCGGAGCCAGCACCGGGATCTCCATCTTCATCGACTCAAGCACCATCACCGGATCGTCGGCGGCGACGACGTCGCCCTCCGCCACCTCGATCCTGAATACCGTTCCGGCGAGCTCCGAGCGGATACTGCATTGCGTCATCGGACGCTTCCCTCACCGGGCGCTTGGCGGAGCGCCGCGCCCCCTGCCATGTCCGCGCCCAATCGTCCGCCAGGGCCGCAAAGTGGTTGCCCCGGGGCGACGGTTCGCCAGCGCCGGATGCCCCGGGCCGGGGCACTGCATAGCCTGTCCGCGGCAGGAGGAAAAGCGGGGCGCGAGGGCCCGCGCACGCCATCATGCGCGCCGAGCCCCGTTGTGCAACGCTCCCCGCTTGACCGCGGCGCCGTGGCAGTGGAGGTTGCCTTGCCGATGCCTGAGCCGCCGCACATCGCCGCCGTAATTCTCGCCGCCGGCCGCTCGAGCCGGATGGGAGCCAGCAACAAGCTGCTCGCCGATGTGCACGGGCGACCTCTCGCGCGGCGGGTCGCCGAGGCAGCGGTTGCGAGCCGCGCGCAGCCCGTGCTGGTGGTGCTCGGGCACCAGGCCGAGGCGGTGCGCGGTGCGCTCGCGGGACTGCCGCTCACCTTCCTCGTGAACGCTGCGTATGCGGCCGGCCTCAGCGGATCGCTGCGGCAGGGTGCGGCGGCGCTGCCGCGCGACTGCGAGGGCATGCTGGTGCTGC
>JBPYEF010000341.1:0-5662 GCA_051985875.1 Hyphomicrobiaceae bacterium | reverse complement strand
CGAACGACGCATCGGTGACGGTCGGTGCGTCGCCGCCGCGCGCGTAGCAGGCCGGTCCCGGTTCGGAGCCCGCCGAGTGCGGTCCGACCCGCAGTGACCCACCCGCGTCGAGCCAGGCGATCGAGCCGCCGCCGGAGCCGATCGAGTTCACGTCGACCATCGGGGTCCGCACCGGATAGCGATCGACCAGACCCTCGGCGCGTAGGGCCGGCTGGCCCTCCTCGATCAGCGCGATATCGCAGGAGGTGCCGCCGATATCGACGGTAATCAGGTTGTGGTGGCCGGCCGCGGCTCCCACGGTGGATGCCCCGACCACGCCGGCGGCCGGCCCCGACAGGATCAGCCGCACCGGACGCAGCCGCGCCGTCGTCGATGCGCCGATGCCGCCGCGCGACTGCATGATTTGCAGCGGCGCGGCGACGCGCGCGCACGCGAGCCCGTGATCGAGGTTGGCCAGGTAGCGGTCGACGACCGGCTTCACATAGGCGTCGAACGCGGTGACCACGGTGCGTTCGTATTCGCGGAAGGCCGGATCGACCTCGCTGGAAAGCGAAACGAAGATCTGCGGGTGGCGTGCGCAGATGATATCGCGCGCACGCCGCTCGTGCGCGTCGTTGAGAAAGGCGAACAGGAAGACGATGGCCAGCGATTGCGCGCCGGCGGCGATCAGTTCCTCCGCGGCCGCGGCGACGCCGGCCTCGTCGAGTGCCTGCACGACCTTGCCCTCGGCGTTGACGCGCTCTGCCACTTCGCGGCGGAAGCGGCCGGGGGCCAGAAAGGTCGGCGCCTCGGGATCGAGCGCCAGCTCATACATCTGGTGGCGCATCTGCCGGCCGATCTCGAGCACGTCGCGAAATCCCGCGGTGGTAATCAGGCCGACGCTGGCCCCCTTGCGCTCGAGCACCGCGTTGGTTGCAACCGTCGTACCGTGCACGAAGCGGATGATCTGCGCAGGCGGCAAGCGCCAATCGGCGGCGATGCGCTCGAGCGCTTGCAACACGGCGAGGCTCGGGTCCTGGCGCGTGCTCGGTATCTTCAAGACGCGCGTCGGCGCGCCGGGGGACTGCACCACCACGTCCGTGAAGGTGCCACCGATATCGACCCCGATAGAAACCTCGCCGCTGCTGGTCATGCGATCCCCAAATGGCGCTAGGCGCCGGAGCGGCCGGCGCCGCGCGGACGGCGCTGCGCCGATTGTGGGCCAGGGGTGCGTGCCACCGCAAGCGCATCGCGCACGGCGCCCGCGACGGCACTTCGCGGGCGACGCACACGGGCGCGGGGCGGCGAGCGGAGCCGGGGTTGGCGCGTCTGACGTCGAATGTGGCTTGTCGCTCACCGCGAAATGGCGGAATTATGCGCTCATAAGGTGACCAAGGCGAGAGGAGATGCGCATGGATAGGCGTCGGCGGCACACCGCACCGCAGCTATCGCGGCGCAAGCTGATGTCTTATGGCGCGGCCGGGGTGGCCGCGTCACAACTGGTCCTACCACTGCCCGCGGCGGCGAGCGCGAGCCGGTTCGTCTTCGCCAACGAGAGCGACTACGACACCGTCGACCCGCACGCGGCCTTCGACGTCGGGCGCGTGGCCGTGCGCCTCAACGTCTACGACGGCCTGATGCGCTGGCAGAAGAATCCACCGGTGCTCGAACCGTGGGCGGCCGAGAGCTACGCGATTTCCCCGGACGGCCTGCAATACAGCTTTCAGCTGCGCCGGGGCGTCGCATTCCACGACGGCCGCAAGATGACCGCGCACGACGTGGTGTACTCCTTCGATCGCATGCTCGCCATCGGCAAGGGTGCGGCATCCCTGTTCAAGACGATGATCGAACCCGGCGCGGCGCGGGCAGTGGACGACGACACGGTCGTATTCACGCTGCAGAAGCCCTCGGCGATCTTCCTCGCCATCATCCCGGAGATTCACATCGTCAATGCCGATCTGGTGAAAAAGAACGAAGTCGGCGGCGACTGGGGCCAGGCGTGGCTATCGAAGAACTCCGCCGGCTCGGGCGCATACGTGATCTCCGAGTTCGACCCGGCGGTCGGCTTCGTGGCGACGCGCTTTGCCGGGCATTTCAAGGGTTGGGGCGCGAAGTTTATCGATACCATCGAGTTCCGGGGCGTAACGGACACCAACACCCGGGTGCTTGGACTGCTGCGCGGGGACTTTCAGGGCATCGGTGGCTATCTGCAGACCGACCAGTTGAAGCGCATCAAGGCAAGCGGCAACGCCCAGGTGCTGGAGGCGGAATCGATGCGCGTCATGATGGCGCAGTTCAACATGACGCGCGCCCCCACCAATGATCTGCACGTGCGCAGGGCGATAAACTATGCGTTCGATTACGATGGCTTCGACAACGACATCCTCGGTGGCCTCGTCGAGCGCAATCCGACGCCGCTGCCCAACACGATGTGGGGCGTGCCGAAGGACGTGCGCGGCTACAGTTTCGACATCGCCAAGGCCAAGGCCGAGCTGGCGGCGGCAAAGGTCAACCTCGACCAGCCGCTCGAGCTTGCCTACCTGACCGGCTTCCAGCAGTCGGAGCAGGCGGCACAGCTGCTGCAAAACGGCCTCACCAAGGCAGGCCTGACATCGAAAGTGGTCGGCTACCCATGGCCGACCATCGTCGAGAAATTCAAGGATCCGCACACCACGCCGGACGTCTCGATCTACTGGATCTCGACCTATTATGCCGACCCGCACAACTGGATTGGCGAGATGTTCTCGTCTTCGACCGCAGGCACCTTCAAGAACGCTGCGCACTACAGCAACCCCAAGGTCGACGCGCTGCTGGATAAGGCGCTGCGTTCGACCGATCATGCCGAACGCGCCCAGTTGTACGAGGCGGCGACTCGCATGGTCGTCGACGAGGCCGCCGGCATGTGGATTTACAACACCAAGTGGTACGGGCCCTACGCAAAGGACCTCAGCGGCATCGTCTTCTGCCCCATTGGGGCGGCGCAGGAGATGCGTACCGCGTACTTCGAGAGCTGACGGGATTGCGGCTGCGAATTTGCGCGGGGAGCGCGCCGATCGAGCGGGTCGGTGCGGCCGCCCCTTCCGCGGCGCGGCGCGTGCTGCGTGTCCTCGGCTGCCCTCGGGGATGAGGTGATGCGCATCTTGGCGCTGCTCGTGGGACGCATAGCCTGGCTGCTGCCGACGCTCGCCGGGCTGGTGGCCATCGTTTTCGTCATCTCGCGCGTGATCCCCGCCGACCCGGTCGCACTGCTCGCCGGCGAGACCGCCTCGCGTGAGCAGGTCGAGCAGCTGCGGCACAGGCTCGGCCTCGACCGTCCCCTGCCCCTGCAGCTGCTCGGCTACTACCGCGAGCTCATCTCCGGCGATCTCGGACAGAGCCTCTTCACGATGCGGCCGGTGTGGGACGATTTGTCGGCGCGCCTGCCCGCAACCATCGAACTCACGTTCGCCGCCATGCTGATCGCCGTTGTGCTCGGCGTGCCGCTCGGCGTGCTCGCCGCCCTCTACCGCAACCGGCCGCTCGACCATGTCCTGCGCATCGTCACCGTCGCGGGGCTGGCGATGGCGAGCTTCTGGCTGGCGCTGATGCTGCAGCTGTATTTTGCGATGGAGTTGCGCTGGCTGCCGCTGCAGGGGCGGATCAGCGGATTTCCGCCGCGGGCGATCACCGGGTTCTACGTGGTCGACGCCGCTTTGCAGGGAAACCCCAAGCGGCTTGGCGATGCGCTGGCGCACTTGCTGTTGCCGGCCGTGACGCTCGGCATTCCGGCGCTGGCGACCGTCGTGCGCTTCACCCGCGCCGGGGTGCTGGAAACGCTGCAGCGCAGCTACGTGACGTATCAGCGTGCGATGGGCATTCCTGCGGCACTGATTGTCTGGAAATACGTGCTGCGCAACTCGCTGATTTCCACGGTGACGCAGATCGGCCTGCTGTTCGGCATCCTGCTTGCGGGTGCGGTCGTCGTTGAGACCGTGTTCCAATGGCCGGGGATTGGCGCCTACGCCTTCGAGGCCATCCTGCACTCCGACTACGCCGCGGTGATGGGATTTACGGTGTACGCCGGGGTGGTGTTTGGCATCGTTAATCTGTGCGTCGACATTTGCCATGCGCTCCTTGATCCGCGCGGGGTTGGCACATGACGGCGGCCTCCGAGTTCGTGCGCAAGCTGCTACGGGATCCCTCGGCGGCGGTCGGCCTGCTGATCGTTGCCCTGTTGGTCGCGGTTGCAATTCTCGCCCCCCTGCTCGCCACGCATCCCGACGCAGTGTGGAACATGAACCCGCACGATCGCCTCCTGGCGCCTTCGCCGATCTATTATTTCGGCACCGACCGCATGGGTGCCGACATCTACACCCGCATCCTGTTCGGTGCCCGCATCACCCTAACCATCACCTGCCTGGCGGTCGGCGCAGCCCTGCTGATCGGCGTGCCGATCGGCCTGCTGTCGGGCTGGAGAAGCAATTGGGCCGGCGAGATGCTGATGCGCATCTCCGATATCTTCCTTGCCGTGCCGCAGATTGTGCTGGCGATCGCCATCTCCCAGACCCTCGGGCCGTCAATCGAGAACGTGATCCTGGCGCTGTCGGTCACCTATTGGCCCTGGTTCACGCGTCTGGTGCATGCCGAAGTGCGGGCGCTGAAGAAAGAGACGTTCATCGAGGCCGCAACCGCGCTCGGCGTACCGACGTGGCGCATCATCCTGCTGCACGTGCTGCCCAACGTCGCCTCGCCGATCATCGTGCGCACCTCGATTGGCATGGGCTTCACCGTGCTCACGGCAAGCGCGCTGGGGTTCCTCGGCCTTGGTGCGCCGCCACCGGCGCCGGAGTGGGGGCGGATGATCTCGGAAGCGCGCGAATACCTTCCGGAGGCGTGGTGGTCGGCGCTGGCGCCGGGCGCGGCCATCTTTCTCGTCGTCATGGGTTTCAATCTCCTCGGTGACGGCTTGCGCGATGTCCTCGATCCGCGGCTCCGGCGCGCCGCGCGCGGGCGGTAAAATTGCTCGAGATCGCCAACCTCAAGGTCGCGTTTAGGACCGAAGCGGGCGTGGCCGAGGTCCTCGATGGCGTCAATCTCGACGTGCGGCCGGGTGAGATCATGGGGCTGGTTGGTGAGTCTGGGTGCGGTAAGACCACGCTCGCCAACGCCATCCTCGGCACTTTGCCCGGCAATGCACGCTATGCGTCGGGGACGATTCGCTTCGCCGGCGAGAATCTGCTGGCGATGCCGCCCCGGCGCATGCAGGAGGAGATTCGCGGCCGGCGCATCACGTTCATTCCGCAGGATCCCGTCGGCTCCTTCAATCCACTGTTTCCGTTGGGGGCCCAGGGGATGGAGGTGATGAAATGGAAATCGCCGCGGCGCACGCCCGGCGAGGGACGCGGCATCGCCGGGCTGTGCAGCCGCTACCCGCGGCGGCGGCGGCGCGCCGACCGCGAGGCGCTGCTGCAAATGCTGCGTGCGGTGCACATGCCCGGCGGCGAGGCGCTGCTGCGCAAGCTGCCGCACGAATTCTCCGGCGGCCAACGGCAGCGGCTGATGATTGCGCTCGCGCTGTTGCCGCTGCCGCAGCTGATCATTGCCGATGAGCCGACCAGTGCGCTGGACGTGACGATCCAGGCGCAAATTCTGAAGCTGCTCAAGGAACTCGCCAAGAACACCGGGGTATCCGTGCTGCTGACGA
>JBPYEF010000340.1:0-8894 GCA_051985875.1 Hyphomicrobiaceae bacterium | reverse complement strand
CGAACGACGCTGGAGAAGGGCTTCGGCTTCCTCGCGGCCGTCACGGCCGAAGTACGTGTGGAGGAGATAAACCATCGCCCAGAGATGGCGGCCTTCCTCGACGTTGACCTGGAACAGGTTGCGCATGTCGTACAGGGAGGGTGCGGTTTTGCCGAGGAAGCGCTGCTGCTCGACGCTCGCCGGCTCCGTATCGCCCTGAATGACGATCAGCCGGCGCAGCATGGCGCGATACTCCCCCGGCACTTCCTGCCACGCGCTATCGCCCTTGTGCGTGCCAAAGCCGATCTGCCGGTCCTTCTGGTGTGGTGCGAGCAGGACGCCCCAGCGGTATTCGGGCATCTTGATATAGTCGAACTTGGCCCAGCCCTTGGGCTCGATGCTGATGGCGGTGCGCAGGTACACATCGAGGGCCTGGAAGCCTTCCGGCCCCATGCTCATCCACCAGTCGAGGTAGCCCGGATGCCACTGCTCCAGCGCCCGCAGCACGCGTTGGTCGTCGCTCAGGCCGACGTTGTTGGGGATCTTCGTCGAATAGTCGACGTGTGCGGTCTCGGGCATGGTTCACTCCTTGGTGCTGATCGGCCATCACCCACGGGCGGCGCTCAGGTCCGCTCCGGCTGGAAATTGGCCTTGATGCCGCTGCCATAGCGTTTCAGTGCGCCTTCGGCGCCGGCCGCATTCGGGCGTTGGAAGATCCAGTTCTGCCAGGCGCTCAGACGGCCAAAGATCTTGGTCTCCATGGTTTCCGGGCCGGCAAAGCGCAAATTGGCTTCCATCCCGGTCAGCCCGTCGGCGGAAAAGCTCGCGCGTTCTTCGAGAAAGATGCGCACCTCGTCCTCCCAGTCGATGTCCTCGAGTGCGGCGGTGACAAGCCCGAGCCTGTCGCAGTCCGCCGCGGGGAGCGGCTTGCCGAGCTCGCCCTCGAGCGCGGCGATGCTGCCAGGCTCGCCGAGAAAGCGGGTCGCCAGGCGCGATAGACCGTTGCCCATCGGGTGGGCGCCGAAGTTGAGAGCGGAGAGCACGAGCTGCGCCGCCGGCTGGTTGCCGCCACCGACCAGCATGAAGGAACGGTCGCTGGCGAAGGCCAGCTCGGCGAGCGTTCCGGTAAAGCAGCTGCCGGGCTCGATCAGCGACACCAGCGAGCGCGCGGTGACGTCGAGGCGCTTCAGCACGCGCTTCCAGTAGTGCAGGATCTCGCGCACCAGCCAATGCTCCTGGTGCACGGCGAGGAACTGATCGTGCGCAAGCACCAGCCCCGGGTCGCCCTCGCTCTTGAAAATCAGCACCCCGAGCGTGGGCTCGTTCAGCCGCAGGTGCAGGATGGCGTCGTCGAGCTCGCGCGCAAGCCGCAGCGACCAGAAATCCGCGCCCTCGCGCTGCATGGCCGCAACGTCGGCCGGAGGAGCGCCGAGCGGCCCCTTGATGGTGATGATCGCGCGGCGGCCGGGGCGATCGATGGCGACCTTCAGGCTCGTGTAGGCAACGCCGTGTTCGGCAAAGCTGCGCTGCAGGGGCGTCAAGGGTATCCCCTGGGTGCCGCCACCCGGGCGATCCGATCGCGCCGCGAGCGCCGCGGCGGCCGTTCCCACCGCCGCTTCGAATTTGCTGCTCGGCACGGCCTCATCGACGAGCCGCCACCGCACCGCGCGCTCGCCCTTGACGCCCTCCTCGGTGGTGCAGAAGCTGTCGGCCAGATCGCGGCGCACCTTGCGCTTGTCGGTGATGCGCGTCAGCCCGCCCGTTCCCGGCAGCACGGCAAGCAATGGCAACTCGGGGAGCGCCACCGTCGTGCTGCCATCGTCGGCGAGCAGGATGTGATCGGTTGCCAGCGCCAGCTCATAGCCTCCGCCAGCGGCCGTGCCGCGCACCGCGCACAGGTACTTCTGGCCCGAGCTCGTGCTGGCGTCTTCCATGGCGTTGCGCGTCTCGTTGGTGAACTTGCAGAAGTTCACCTTGTGGGCGTGGCTGGCACCCGCGAGCATGCGAATGTTGGCCCCGGCGCAGAACACGCGCTCCTTGCCCGAGCGCAGCACGACGACCTTCACCTCCGGATGCTCAAAGCGCAGGCGCTGCACCGCGTCGGCGAGCTCGATGTCGACGCCGAGATCGTAGGAATTGAGCTTCAGCTGGTAGCCCTCGAACAGGCCGCCATTCTCATCGACGTCCATGATCAGCTGTGCGCGCTCGCCATCGCACGCGAGCTTCCAATGGCGGTAGCGCTGCGGTTCGGTCTGAAAGTCGATGCGTTGCGCCATCGGGGCGAACCTCCGCTCGGCTCAGGGACGTGCGTGCTCGGGAGTGGCGATGCCGGCCGCGCTTGTATGCAATATTATGCGCTGTCCGGTGCCGCGCCAATGCACAATATTGCAATCGGGCGGTGCAAGCCAGGACGGCGCGTTTTGTGGCAATGTCGCACGAGGATGGCCATTACTCCAGGCGCGCCCATTGTCGTTGCAGGTGCCGGCAGCGTCGGCTGCTATGTCGGTGCGCGCCTCGCGGCCGCTGGGCGCAACGTCACGCTGCTGCTGCGGCCGGCGCTCGGGGCGGCGATCGCCCGCCACGGGCTGATCGTCGGCGACGGCGCGCGCGAGACGCCGCTCACCGCGTCCGCGCTGCGCGTCTGCAACGATCCCCGCAGTGCGCTCAAGTCCGCGGCGATCGTGTTGGTGACCGTCAAGAGCGGTGCCACCGCGGACATGGCCGCCCTGGTCGCCCGCTTCGCTCCCGAGCACGCCTGCGTGGTGAGCCTGCAGAACGGCGTTGCCAATCCGGACGCGCTGCGCGCCGGGCTCGCCCCAGGGCAACGCACGGTTGCCGGCATGGTGCCCTTCAATGTCGTTGCCGAGCACGCGGACGGCGAGGCCCCGCGTTTTCGCCGCGCAAGCCGTGGCACGGTGCAGATCGCCAGGGGGGTCGCGGGGCTGCGCGCCGTGCTCGACGTTGCGGGGGTACGCGTCGCCGAGCGCGACGACATGCCGGCCGTGCTGTGGGCAAAGCTGCTGCTCAATCTCAACAACGCCCTGAACGCGCTCTCCGGCCTGCCGCTCGCGCTGCAGCTGGCAGACCGCCGCTGGCGCCTGCTGCTCGCGGCCCAGATCGCCGAAGCCCTGCCCATCCTGGCGACCCGCGGCATCCGTCCGGCGCGCATCGAGGGCATACCGCCCGGCGCGCTGGCCGCGCTGCTGTGCCTTCCCGACTTCCTCTTCCGCCGCGTCGCCCGACGCACCCTGGCAATCGATCCGCAGGCCCGCTCGTCGATGTGGGAGGATCTGCGCCGCCACCGCAAGACCGAGATCGATTTCCTCCAGGGCGCGATCCTCGGGCTTGCCGATGCCGCAGCCGTCGCCGCGCCGCTGACCCGGCGCATCGTTGAGCTGGTGCGAGCGGCGGAAGCGGCCGGGGCAGGTCCCCCCGGCCTGCGGCCCGACCAGGTCGCGGCCGAAGCTGCCACGCCCACGACCTGACAGGCGCTGAACGGGAGGCGCGCGATGGATGCGGATGTGATCGTGATCGGCGGCGGGCTCGCCGGCCTCGTCGCCACGGCCGAGCTGATCGACGCCGGGCGCCGGGTGATCCTGCTCGAGCAGGAAGGCGAACAGGCGTTCGGCGGCCAGGCCTTCTGGTCGCTCGGCGGCGTGTTCTTCGTCGATTCTCCCGAACAGCGCCGCCTGCGCATTCGCGATTCCCATGACCTCGCCCTGCAGGATTGGCTGGGGTCTGCCGGGTTCGACCGCGAACAGGACCATTGGCCGCGCCGATGGGCCGAGGCCTACGTCGCCTTCGCCGCAGGTGAAAAGCGCGCCTGGCTGCATGCCCGTGGGATGCGCTTTTTCCCGATCGTCGGCTGGGCCGAGCGGGGCGGTTATCTGGCGACCGAACATGGCAACTCGGTACCGCGCTTCCACCTCACCTGGGGAACCGGTCCCGGGGTCATCGCCCCGTTCATTGCGCGCGTGCGCGAAGGTGAACGGCGCGGCCTGGTCTCGCTCCGCTTTCGCCATCGCGTGACAGCGCTGACCACGACGGCAGGCGTGGTCGACGGCGTGAGCGGTGATCTGCTCGAGACGAGCGCGGTGGCGCGCGGTGCGCCGAGCTCGCGCACGGTCACCGGCGCATTTGCGCTCGGCGCACAGGCGATCATCGTCGCCTCCGGCGGCATCGGCGGCAATGCCGAGCTGGTGCGCAGCCAGTGGCCGGCGCGACTGGGGGCACCGCCGCGCCGCATGGTGTGCGGCGTACCCGACCACGTCGATGGCCGCATGCTCGCCGTGGCGCAGCGTGCGGGCGGCAATCTGATCAACACCGACCGCATGTGGCACTACACCGAGGGCATCGAGAACTTCGAGCCGATCTGGACGCGGCACGGCATTCGCATTCTGCCCGGCCCGTCGGCGCTGTGGATCGATGCGCGTGGGCGGCGGCTGCCCGCGCCGCTGTTTCCCGGCTTCGATACGCTCGGCACCCTCAAGCACCTGCGCGAGACCGGGCAGGATTATTCATGGTTCGTGCTGAACCAGAGAATCATCGAGCGGGAGTTCGCGTTGTCGGGTTCGGAGCAGAACCCCGACCTTACCTCCGGGGGTTGGATCGGCGTGATCAGGACGCGGCGCCTCGGCGGCGCACCGCCTCCGGTGCGCGCCTTTATGGACAAGGGAGCCGACTTCATCGTTGAGCGCGAGCTCGCCGATCTCGTCAAGCGCATGAACCTGCTCTCCGGTGAGCCGCTGATCGATGCGGCCGAACTCGAGCGCGTGATCCGTGCGCGTGATCAGGAGGTGGAAAACCCCTTCAGCAAGGATGCGCAGATCACCGCCATCCGCGGCGCGCGCAACTATCTTGGCGACCGGCTGATCCGCGTTGCGCGGCCACACCCCCTGCTCGATCCGGCGGCCGGACCGCTGATCGCCGTCAGGCTGTGGGTTCTGACGCGCAAAACCCTCGGCGGGCTCGAGACCGATCTTGCCGCCCGCGTGCTGAAACAAGACGGCGCGACGCTCGCCGGCGTGTACGCCGTCGGCGAGGCGGCAGGCTTCGGTGGCGGGGGCATGCACGGCTATCGCGCGCTCGAGGGCACCTTTCTCGGCGGCTGCATTTTCTCTGGACGCACGGCCGGGCGGGCAGCGGCGGCCGCGGTCGCATAGTGCGCGAGCATCCGACCCTCAGGCGCCCTTGCCGCCGGTGTACGGCGGATCGCGCTCCAGGACCTCCGCGATGCGTTCCGGATCGACGGCGATGCTGAGGCCACAGCGCTCGAGCTGCAGCAGCATCGGCGCGCGGCTGTCGCGATGCTGCCAACCGCGGTTCAGCGCTTCGGTCATCTCGGCGAACGCCATGTTGGCCAGCCGCATCGGTACACCGAGCTCGCGGCCGAGCTCGGTGGCAAGCCGCATGTCCTTGTGCCCGAGCTGCAAGGCAAAGCTCGGCGGGTCGTACCGGTTCTGCAGGAAACGGTCATGGAGACGGTCGAAGGTGCGCTGCCGGCCCGTGGCACCGCTGCGCACCGCTTCCCACAACGCGAGCGGCTCAACCCCGGCCTTGACGCCAAGCGAGAACACCTCGGCAAGCGCCGTCTGAATCGCGTAACCCGCGCAGTTGTGCACGAGCTTGGCGACGGAGCCGGCGCCGATGGGACCGATATAGCGCGCCGCATCGCTGAAGCTGTCGAGCACCGCTTTGTGGCGCTGAAAGACCGCCTCCTCACCGCCCACCCACACCGCCAGCCGGCCCGATTGGGCACCCTGTGGCCCACCGCTTACCGGGGCATCCAACATGTTCAATCCGCGCCCGCGGTAGATCTGCTCGATCCGGCGCACGAGCGTTGGGGCGTTGGTACTGAGATCGAACAGGGTGCTGCCCCGTGCCATCCCCTCGATCAGGCCGTCGGGGCCGAGTGCCACGGCCTCGACCTCGGATGGTCCGGGCAGCGAGGTGAAGATCAGCGCGCATTGCGCGGCCAGGGTATTCGGGGAGTCTGCCCAGGTTGCCCCGGCGGCGAGATGCGCTTCGGCCGCGCTTCTGCGCACGTCGTGCACGACGAGCTCATGCCCGCCCTTTTGCCAATTGGCGGCCATGCCGGCGCCCATTGTGCCCAAGCCTATAAATCCCACCCGCATTGGTCTGCCTCCCGTCGCCGCGTGCCCGCTACGCCTTGTGCTGCGCGAGAACGTCCTTGGCGATCGTCGCCGCGGACATCGCCACCGGCCAGCCGCCGTAGAAGGCGAGGTGGGTGATCAGCTCGCCGATTTCCTGAGGCGTCACGCCGTTATTGAGCGCGCGCTCGAGGTGCCCCTTGAGCTGCTCGCCACGATTGAGTGCAACCAGGGCCGCGCAGGTGATCAGGCTGCGGTCGCGCTTGGACAAGCCCGGCCGCTCCCAGACATCGCCGAACAGCACCTTCTCGGTCAGGTCGATGAGCTTCGGGACGGTGGCGCGCACCTGCTCGCGGGCGGGGGAGGGCGGGGTCGGCTTGGTGGCCATCGTGGGGTCTCCTGAGAGCGTGCTCGTTTGCGGTCGGCAGCAGGGTACACCTGCCGCACGTGCGGCCGCGCCTTGGACATCGCCGGCGCCAGCGCCGGCGAGGCCATGTCTCGCACACTTGCCATGATACGCAAAGGCTCGCCGCGCCCCGCCGGGGGGCGGCTGTCGCCCGCCTTTTGCGTTGGCCTAGCCGTCGCATTGCGTCATAAGGGGCCGGGCGCTGATCACACAAACGCACGAGCGTGTCGCACGGGGCGGCGGCACGCCAGCCGATAGCAGGGAAACAGGCGATGGCCGAAGTCTGTACGCGCGCGCTCGATACCGGGTTCATTGCCCTGGGATATGGCAAGGTGGCGCTGCTGGGCGTCGTGCAGGGCATCACCGAATTGCTGCCGATCTCCTCGACCGCGCACATGCGCGTGGTGCCGGCGCTGTTCGGCTGGCAGGATCCTGGATCGGCGTTTTCCGCAGCGATGCAGCTGGCCGCGCTGGCCGCCGTGGTTTCCTATTTCTGGCGCGACGTGCGCGATTTGACCGTCAACTCGGCGCGCGCCCTGGCGTACGCGAAGTTCGATGACCCCTACTTCCGGCTCGCGCTGTGGATCGTGCTCGCCACGGTCCCGATCGGTGTTGCCGGCCTGGCGCTCGCTGGGGTGCTCAACGCCTGCAACTCGCCGCTACGTGCTCTGAGCGTGATCGGTTGGGCGTGCATTGGCATGGCGCTGTTGTTGGCCCTCGCCGAGATCTTCGCCCGCCACCGGCGCACGATCGCGGAGGCTTCCCTGCGTGACGCGTTGCTGGTGGGCATCGCCCAAGTGGGTGCGCTGATTCCCGGCGTCTCGCGCTCGGGGTCGACGCTGACCGCCGCGCTTGCGCTCGGTTTCGAGCGCGACGAGGCCGCGCGCTTCTCGTTTCTTCTCGGCTTGCCGGCGATTGCGCTGGCGGGAGCCAAGGAGGTGTGGGAGCTGCACAAGGCCCACCTCGACGCGCACGGCTGGTCCGTCCTCGGCCTCGGGCTGGTGGTTGCTTCGCTATCGGCATTCGCCGCCATCTGGGGCCTGATGCGGATCCTGGAGCGGTTCACGGCGTGGCCGTTCGTCGTCTACCGCGCGGTGCTCGGCGCCGGCCTGCTGGTCGCCGTCGCCAACGGTTGGCTGCTGTGACGGCATCGGCTGGGCCTGGAGCATTGGTCGGGCGCCGCGGAGAGTTACGATCTGCCGCGGGTCAAGCGATGGAGGGCAGCATGGCAAAGGTCCCGCAGGCGCAAATCCCCGGTGTCTATCACCGACGCGTCGGCGACATCGTCGTGACCGCGATCAGCGACGGCTTCCTCGACGGTACCCTCGAGGTGCTGCGCAACATCTCCGAGCAGGAGGCACAGCAAATCTTGGCCGAGAACTTTCGGCCCGTGCGGCGCACCGCCGTCAATGCCTTCCTGATCCATTCCGCCGGCCGCCTAGCCCTGGTGGAGACCGGCTCGGGCAACTACCTGCTGCCCACCGCCGGCAAGCTGCTCGCCAATATTGCCGCCGCCGGGGTCGATCCCCGCGATATCGAGGCCGTCCTGCTCACGCATATGCATCCCGACCATTCCGCCGGCCTGACGGACATGGCGACGGGCAAGCGCAATTTTCCCAACGCCGAGCTCGTCGTGCACGAGAACGAGCCGAAGCACTGGTTCGACGACGGCAAAATGGCGCGCGGGAGCGAGCGGGAGAAGAAGCTCTACTTCCAGGCCGCGCGCGAGCAGACCTTGCCCTACAAGGAACGCTGGCGCACGTTCACCCACGGCGAGGTGTTTCCGGGCGTCACCGCCATCCCGCGCACGGGGCACACTCCGGGGCATACGACGTTCCTCGTCAGCTCGGGCCGGGAGCAACTGTTGATCTGGGGGGATACGGTGCACGTGCCGGAGGTGCAGACCGCACGCCCCGAGGTGTGCATCGAATTCGACACCGACAAGGACGCCGCGGCGGTCGCGCGCCGCCGTGTGTTCGACATGGCTGCCAGCGACCGCCTGTTGGTTACCGGCATGCATCTGCACTTTCCGGGCTTTGCCCACCTCGCGCGCCGAGGATCCGCCTTCCAGCTGGTGCCAGAGCCCTGGCAACAGGTGCTCTAGGATTGCCGTCCCCGGGGGGCTGGCGCAGAGGGCTGCCGCGCGCCGCAACGCAGGCCGCGAACGCCGGCGGCGACTTTTTTCCTCCGGCCGCGTGTGCGTGTGCACCGCCTGAGCCCGAGCGAGACACGGGCCAGCGGCAAGCGATTTTGCGTCCATCAGAAGTTTGCCGTGCCGCTGGTGCGCCAGGGTGCAAATGCGCCACGCGCCGGTGCGCCTGCGGGCAATGGCGTGCGCGGTCGTTTGCCAATCGCGGCGTGCGCGGGGACATTGGACGACACATGTCTGCAGCGTCCGG
>JBPYEF010000339.1:0-3067 GCA_051985875.1 Hyphomicrobiaceae bacterium | reverse complement strand
CCACTGGTGCTGTGGAGCCTGCGGGACACGGCATCGACTCTGGCAAGCTTCGAAAGCGCGGGCCACTTCGCCGTCAACGTACTCGGCGCCTGGCAGGCTGCGCTGGCACAGCATTTTGCGCGGCGCAGCAGCGACGACAAGTTCAAGGATGTGGTGCACGCTCCGGGCCTGGCCGGCTGCCCGCTGTTGTTCGGCGCGCTCGCGACCTTCGAGTGCGTCCGCGAGACTACCGTGACCAGCGGCGACCACGTCGTGTTCTTCGGCCGCATCGAGCGCGCAGCCTACCGTGAGGGCGAGCCGCTGACCTTCAGCGCGGGAAAATACGGCACCCACCTGCTGCTCGAATAGCCGCCCTATCCGGACGGACTGGTGCGCCGCCGTGCCGCGCCGCCCGCCGGTGTCCCCGTGCGCCCGCGCGCAGCGGGGGTTGCTCGCCCCAACAGGGGCGCTCGCCATGGCCCGTGCTGCCGTCCTTGCAGCGATCGCAGAGCTTGCCATACTCGCGCCGCGCCGCTGGACGGCCGGCGCTCTTAAGCGTCGCACGGCCTCCCCTAGGTCGCACAGCGAAAGGAGCCTTGCATGTCCCGCATCCTGACCGTGGCCGCGGCCCAGCTCGGTGCCATTCAAAAAGCCGATACGCGCCAATCCGTGGTGTCGCGCATGCTCGCCCTGATGGATCAGGCCAAGGCGCGCGGTGCGCAGTTCATCGTCTACCCCGAGCTCGCGCTGACCACCTTCTTTCCACGCTACTATTACGAGGACCGCAGCGACGCCGACGTGTGGTTCGAGCGCGAGATGCCGGGTGCCGCCACCCGCCCGTTGTTCGAACGGGCGCGCGCCCATCGCATGGCCATGAGCTTTGGGTATGCGGAATTGACGCCGGAGGGACGCCACTTCAATACCGCGATCCTCGTCGACGAGCAGGGTGCTATCCTCGGCAAGTACCGTAAGGTGCACCTGCCGGGGCATGCCGAGCACGACACTGCGCGCACGCATCAGCATCTCGAGAAGCGCTACTTCGAGCCGGGCGACTTAGGCTTCCCGGTGTGGCGCTGCATGGGCGGCATCATCGGCATGTGCATCTGCAACGATCGACGCTGGCCGGAGACCTATCGCGTCATGGGACTGCAGGGTGTGGAGCTGATCGCGCTCGGCTTCAACACGCCGTCGCACAATTCGCAGAACGGGCAAGAGGGGCTCGCCAAGCGCATCTTCCATCACAAGCTGTCGGTGCAGGCTGGAGCCTATCAAAACGCGACATGGGTGGTGGCGGTGGCAAAGGCCGGCATCGAGGACGGTCACCCGCTGTTCGCCAGCAGCATCATCGTCGATCCCGACGGCGAGATCGTCGCCGAAAGCCGCAGCGAAGGCGACGAGTTGCTGATCGTTGCGTGCGATCTGGATGCGACCCGATTCGGCAAGACGACAATTTTCGACTTCGCTCGCCACCGGCGCATCGAGCACTACGCACGCATCACCTCGCAGGCCGGCGTTGTCTTGCCGCCGGCGTCGTAATGCGCGGCGACACGCGGGCGATGCGCGTCCGGGCACGGGGCGGGCAACGCTGCACTCGCCGCACGCGTTTGCTCCACTCAAGTGCAACCGCGTGCGCAGACGCCATCGCGCGCGCAATGCTTTGGCGCCCGAGTGCTACTCCGCCGGCGCTTGCACAGCATCGCGCCCGACCGCATGGCGTGGAATTTCCAGCCAGAATGCCGCCACGACCGCGGCAAAGAGCGAAAAGCCGGCAAGGCAATAGAGCCCGTCGGCGAAGCTGTGCGTGAAGCCCTTGGCCCAGCCGACGATCGTCGGGCCAAAGAACCCGCCGACGTTGCCGAGCGAATTGATCCAGGCGATGCCCGAAGCGGCGGCCGTGCCGGTCAGCAGCATGGGCGGCATCGACCAGAATGGTCCCTTGGTGCCATAGAATCCCGCAGCAGCGATGGCCAGCCCGCACAGCGACCACCAGCTGCCGACGAAGTATCCCGCCAGCATCAAACCGACGGTAGCGACGATGCAGGCCCAGAACAGGTTCCAGCGCCGCTCGCCCATCCGGTCAGAGACCCAGCCCCAGCTGATCATGCTGATGGCGCCGCAGATATAGAGGACCATGGTCACCCAGCCGACCTGCATATTGCTGATCCCGAGCTCCTTGACGATCTGCGGCACGAACAGCAGCATGCCCAGGCTCGGCGTGACGATGCCGAGATAGTTGACGGCAAGCAGCAGCACCTTGGGGTCCCAGAACGAGCGCCACACGCTCACCTTGCGGCGCGCCTCGATCTGGCGGCGCTCCTCGCCGAGCGTGGCGTCGAGCCATTGCCGCTGTGAGGCGCTGAGCCAGCGCGCCTCGGCGGGACGGTCCGTCACGTAGGCGAGGATCAGAATGCCAACGAGGACGGTCGGCACCCCCTCGACGATATACATCCAGCGCCAGCCGGCGAGCCCCCAAACGCCGTCGAGCTCGAGCAGCGCGGTCGAGATCGGAGCACCCGTCGCCACCGCAAGCGGCAGGGCGAGGGCAAAACCCGCCATGATGCGGGCACGATGCCGGTCGGGAAACCAGTAGGTCAAGAACAACACGATTCCCGGGAACAGCCCGGCCTCTGCAAGCCCCAGCAGGAAGCGTACCGCGGTGAACGTCCACGGGCCGGTGCACAACGCCGTCGCCGCGGAAAGGATGCCCCAGGTCACCATGATGCGCGCGATCCACAGGCGAGCGCCGACCTTCTCCAAGATGATGTTGCTCGGCACCTCGAACAGGCAATAACCGGCAAAGAACATCCCGGCCGCCATGCCGTAGGTGGCAGCGTCCAGACCGAGATCCTTGTTCATGGTCAGCGCGGCGAAACCGACGTTGATGCGGTCGAGGTAACAGAGGAAGTAGGTAAGCATCGCAAAGGGTAGCAGGCGCAAATACACCTTGCGCATGGTGGACTGTTCGAGTGCGGGGTCCATCGTTGCCTCCCGGAGTTCCCTCAATGGTCGACGCGCGCGCTCGATCGCGCCCTTATAACGCCGCCGGCACTAGCGCACCACGACGCTGCTATGAGCCCTTCGTCGCATC
>JBPYEF010000338.1:0-2311 GCA_051985875.1 Hyphomicrobiaceae bacterium | reverse complement strand
TCGGCGCCCGGCGAAGGCGCTTCGGGCGCGGCCACCGCCGGGTGCCCTGCGCCGTTGCCTACCATGCCGTCCTGCGCTGCCGCCGGGATGGCGAGCACGCAACAAGCTACGGCTGCCGCCCAGCCGAATGCGCTGATCAAGGTGATTCGCCCCCCGTGCCAGCTCCAGCGTTTAGCCGCAACGCTCGAACAAATGGGCACCTGGAGGATGCTGACCCAGAAAAGTAACCTATAGATTGAGATTGTGTCCAACTTGGGATCCGCGCAGTCTTGGCAAGTGTTGGGGACAACCGCGCAGGGCAGACCTGGGGCGAAGGTGTGATGCCGGCCGACGATGAAGCGCGCTCTCCCGCCGGCGCCTCCGCGCCCTCGGGGGGCGATGCCGTGCTGGCGAGCGAGCGCGCAGCCGGCATGATCACGCTCCAGCGGGCGGACGCCGCGCACGGCCTAAGCGCGGCGGCGCGGACGGCGATCGCCGATTCCCTGAGGCGCTGGGCGCGCGACCCGGAGATCTACGGCGTGGTCATGAGGTCGGCCACGGCAGCAGCCTTCTGCGGCGGTGGCGGTGAGCAGGAGTTGGCGGCTTGGGGACCGGCCGCCGTTGCGCGCACGTCGCTTGGCGACGCCTATGGGTTGCTGTGGCGCATGGAATGCTTCACCAAGCCGACGGTCACGCTGATCGACGGAATGGCAGCCGGTCTCCTCGGTGCACTCTGTCTCTATGGGACGCACCGCGCCGCAGGGGAAAGCTACCGCTTTGCCCTGCCCGAGGTCGGGTTCGGCTACTTTCCGGGCCACGGCCTCGCATGCTTGCTCAAGCGCCTGCCCGCGGGCATCGGCATGTACCTCGCATTGACGGGGCGTGGTATCGGGCGGGCGGATGCCTACCGGCTGGGACTGGTCACCCATTGCGTCGCTGCGACCCGCTTCGATGCGATCGCGCGGGCGATTGCCGATGCCGAGCCGGTCGACCTGCTGCTGGACGCTTGCCACGAGGAGCCCGGTACCGGTGAGCTCGAAGGCATTGCGGCGCCGATCGCCCGCTGCTTCGTCGCCGACACCCTCGAGGAGATCATCGACAGGCTGCGCGCGGAGTCGGAGCACCCGGGTTGGGCGCAAGCGGTCATCGCCGACCTGATGCGGGTCTCCCCGACCTCGCTCAAGATCACGCACCGTCGGCTGTGCGAAGCACAGGCGGGGGAGGTGCGCGCAACGCTGCTGGCGGATTTTCGCGTTGCCTGCCGCATGCTCGAGGGGCGGGACTTCTCCGTTGGCGTGCGTGCGCGTTGCGGGGACGGCAAGCGCTCGCAGTGGCAGCCGAGCCGTCTTGAAGACGTGCGCGAGCAGGACGTCGAGGCCTTCTTTGCCGGCCTTGGTGGCGATGAGCTGAGGCTCGCATCGCGTGCGGAAATGCAGGCCTTCCGTGCCTGAGCACGGCACGCCAGCTGCCGCATTAACCGTTGTGTTAACCGAACCGGCGCGTTACCCGCGCCGCTTAATCCACCATTAGCGCCTTGTCGCTATCGTTACCATCAACCCGGAAAAGAACCCCGGGAACCCTACGCGTCAGGCGATCACAGGGGCAGGCATGATGAGTTTTGCGTTAAACGCCGTGCGCGCGCGCGCGCCAGCGGGCGATGATGCGCTGCGCGAGGAGTACCTGCGCGGGCTGCGCATGATCGAGCGGCTGCACCGTCTGCTGCTCGATGTCGTCAAGGACGAGTTCGACCGCAAGGGCGGCGCCGAGATCAACAGCATCCAAGCGCTGTTGTTGTACAACATGGGCGATGGCGAGCTGACCGCCGGTGAGCTCAAGTCGCGCGGCTACTACCTCGGCTCAAATGTCTCCTACAACTTAAAGAAGCTCGTAGAGATGGGCTATCTGCACTACAAGCGATCGGACAAGGACCGCCGCTCGGTGCGCGTCAGCCTGTCGCACAAGGGCCTCGAGGCCCGCGAGGTCATACAAAAGCTGTACCAGCGCCAACTCGGCTCGGTTGAGGCGGTGGGCCAGGTTACGCTCGAGGACATCAAGGTAATGAACAAGGCGCTCGGTCGCCTGGAGCGCTTCTGGAGCGATCAGATTCGCTTTCGCCTGTAGGTGCAGGCCACTCGCACCCGGTGCCAGCTCAGCGCGGAGGCAGGCCTGTCGCCGGCGCCGCGCTCACTGCCCCTGCAACGCGCATCGTGCGCGTGCTGAGGATGCACGGCACGCCGGTTGGTACCCACGTCGTGTTGTTCAAGAACAGGTCGCAGCGCGCGAGCTGCACGCCCAAATGCGTGTTCATGCACAGCGTCGTGCCGAGGGGAAA
>JBPYEF010000337.1:0-15227 GCA_051985875.1 Hyphomicrobiaceae bacterium | reverse complement strand
CGGGTGGCGAGCGTGCCTTCGAGTGCGATCTCGCACTCGATCGGAATCTCGACCTTGCCGACCGGGCCGAGCGCGACCTGTAACGGTTCGCCGAGGAAGCCGCCGGCCACCTCGTATTCATCGGTGTCGATTGGCCCCTTCCACAGCCCAGAGCCGAACATCAGCAGCGGGTGGCAGCCGATGATCACGACGACCGGCAGATCCTGTCCGAGTGCCGCGGCGCGGCGCGCGTAGTTCCAGAGGTGACGCCGACTGTGCAAGCTGGTGCCCAGCAGAGCCCTCCCCTTCACCTGCATGCGATGGAAGCTGGCATTGCGGACGCCGCTGTCGGGATCCTTGGCGACGACGATGCCGTTGGTGATGTAAGCGCCGCCGTCCTCGGCGAAATGCCGCGGAATTGGCAGCCGCGCAAGATCGACGTCGCTACCGGTCAGCACGCTGTCGAGGATCGGCCCTGCGGTCACGCGCTCGGGGGCCAGCAGCTTGTCGCTAGAGCGTCCCCAGGCGTCGAGCAGCTCCGGCTCGGAGACGCCGGCGGCGAATGCAAACCGCTGCCGGTTGCCGAACACGTTGGCGACCACCGGAAACGCGCTGTCGGCGACGTGCTCGAACCACAGCACCGGCGACTGCCCGCGCCGCTCAAGCTCGATCGCCAAGGCCGTCATCTCATAGTCGCGCGCGACCGGCTCGGCAATGCGCAGGATGCTGCCCGGGGCGGCCTCCTCGAGCGCCTGCAAGAAACCGCGCAGATTACGGTTGTGTACCCTCGCCGTGGTGGACGTGTGTGCGTGCCGCATGCCCAATTTCCGCCTCTGCTTGCCGCGCTCAGCCCTCGACCATCCGGTCGAGAACCCAATTGTCGAAGGCGTGACACAGGGTTTCCATGTGCGTGAACTTGCCGGCTAGGCCGACCGGCAGGCACAAGCCCTCCTGCTGCCAGGCGACCGCAGCGTTATCCTCGGGCACGATCGTGTCCACGCGGCGGTAGTAGTATTGGGCCTTGTCGGCGAAATCGGGCCGCGCCACCTGCTCCCTGGAGAACAACGACGCGGCGATCAGGGTCGTGCGGTCGGGAGCCTTGGGATAGAGCTCGAACACCCACACGCAATCGACCGTGAAGCCGAACAGTGTCGCCGGCAGCAGGCAGGGGTAGTAGGTGCCCTCGGTATAGCGCCCCGCGAGTTTGGCAAACCTCGGCAGCGCCATGGCCTGATCCTCCTCCAGTAGGCCGCGGCTGCCGGCGTGCACGGTAAAGTGGGCAAGGTAGCTTCCGTCGGTCTCGACATGCGACGCGCGCTGCCGGCTGGTGACCTTCTGCTTGGCGAGGCTGCCCGGGTGCACGAAGGACACGTGCAGCGCATCGTTGTAGTTCTCGAACCACAGCTTCCAGTTGGCCTTCACCTCCCAGGCTTTGCGCCGAGTACAGACTAATGCGGCCGGATCATAGGCGCTCCACTCCTGCGGCAGGCTGCCGAGCGCCTCGGCGGCCGGCAGCAGCGTCGGGTCGAAGGCGACGAACATGAAACCATCGACGACCTCGACGCGCGCCGCGTGCAACGACAGGCTGCCGCGCCACTCGCGCATTTCCTCGTCGACCTGCGGCGTTGCCACCAGCGCCCCGGCCGTGTCGTACGCCCAGGCGTGATAGGGGCAGCGGATCAGCCTGCAGTTGCCTTCGCCGGACAACAGCTTCGAACCCCGGTGGCGGCAGGAGTTGAAGAATGCGCGGATCACGCCGTCCTGACCATGGACGACGATCAGCGGAATGCCCGCGAGCTCGACGGTGAAGTAGTCGCCGCGGTTGGCGAGCTGGCTGACGTGCCCAAGGTAATTCCACGCCTTGCGAAAGATGCGCTCGACCTCTCGATCGTACCAAGCCTGCGCGGTGTAGGCCCAATGCGGCAGCGGCTCGGCTCGATCTGGCGGCAGGCGGACTTTCGCGAAACGCGCGGCATCGAACAGGGCGCCCTGGCGCATCGCCGATCCTCCCCCTTGCGCTACTTTGCGGCCTTGGCGGCCTGCACGACCGCCTGCGCATCGAAGTCGTTGATCGCGTCGATCAGCTCGTTGGTGTAGCTACCCTGCACATCGTAATCGGGCGGCAGCAGCTTTTCCGCTTGCAGCAGCTTTGCCACCCCCTGCCACTGCGAGGCAATGTTCTCGCCCCACTTGACGCCCGGGGGAACCTGGTAGCCGGAGAAGCGGGACTCGAAGATGATGCGCGCCTTCTTCATGGCTTCGGCCTCATCGCCCTCCGGCTTGGTCGCGGGGTAGTACTGCCAGTGCACCTTGATCGTCTTTTCGGGATTGGTCAGCCCGAAGATCGTCGCCTTGGCGATGCAGCGCAGCAGCTTGATCGCCGCCGGCTTGTTGTTGGCGAGAAAGTCCTCATGTGCCACGATCACGTTGCCGATCAGGTCGTCGAAGTAGGGCGGCTTGATGTGCACGAACTCGAGCCCCTGCGATTCCAGGGCGGCCACTGCCGTGTCCCAGGCGAACCACGCGGCCGCGTCTCCCCGCTTCAGGGCGAGCGCCGCCTGCGCTCCCTCGCCGATCGGCAGCCACTGCACCTCGGTGTCGGGGTTGATTTTGGCCGCCTGCAGCATCTGCCTGCCGTAGGGAACGGCGCCGGTGGACATGGCAATTACGCCCATCGTCTTGCCGCGCAGATCCTCCGTCTTGGTCAAACCCGAGCTCTTCAGGGCCACCGCGCGATAGATCGTGCTGCGCGAATAGGTGTAGATCGCCTTGACCCTGGCACCCTTGGCGCGCGCCATCATCAGCACCTCCGGCCCGACGTTGGCGAAGCTGACGTTCTTGGCCGCGATCTGCTGCATGCCGGCCGTGGCGCCCTGAATGCCGACGACGTCGACGTCGAGACCCTCGTTCTCCCAGCACTTCATGTACCTCGGCAGGGACGAGTGCGCCGCATGCCCAACCGTCAGATCGGTGGTGGTCGGTGAGAAGATCAGCTTCTCGGCACGCGCCGGCGCAGCGGCGACCAGCACCAGTGCGGCGCAGCTTATCAACCAACGACCGAACGGCCTGTACATACTGGCTCTCCTTCTCGCTACGGCTCCGCTCAAGCCGTGGTGACGTCCTTGGGTTCGTTCCAGAACACGAGTTTGCGATGGGCGAGGTGCAACAGCAAATGGCAAGCGATGCCGTACACCCCGAGCAAAATCAACAGCGCGAAAACACGCGGTATGTTGAGCTGATAATTGGCATCGAGGATCAGGAACCCGATCCCGTCCTTCGAGCCGACAAACTCGCCAACCAGGGCGCCGAGAATGCTGAACACGGCGGCGACGCTCAGCCCGGCGAAAATAAAGGGCAGCGCATTGGGCAGCTCGACGATGCGGAACGTCAGCCACCGGCCGGCCTTCAGCGAGCGCATGAGATCGAGCTTGCCCTGCTCGCAGCTGCGCAGACCGATGATCGTGTTGACGAGCACCGGGAAGAAGGCGACCAGCGTCGCGGTAACGATTTTCGAAAGCGATCCATAGCCGCACCAGACGAGTATCAGCGGGGCAATGGCGATCTTCGGCACGGTCTGCAGTGCAACGACCCAGGGATAGATCGTCCGCTCGACGAAGCGGAACTGCGCAATCAGAGCACCGAGCGCGACCCCGAGCACGGTCGCCACGCCGAAGCCGGTCAGTGCCCGGAACACGGTGATCGACAAGTGCTTGAGAAACAGCCCGTCGGCAATGCCGTTCCAGAAGGACAATGCGATGCGGCTCGGCGGGGGCAGCAGCAACGCCTCGACCTGGAAGAAGCGCACGTGAAATTCCCAATAGAGGATCAGCAGGATGGCAAACAGCGGAGAGATCATCCAGTCTGCAAGCCGGGCCCAGAACCGCGACGGGGAGGTTTGGCGTGCAACGACCCGTTCACGGGGCGCTGCCTGACCATCGACGCTCATGCCCTGCTCCTGCCCAAGCTCTGCGCCCCGCCGCCGAGGCGCTCGCGTATCCGCCGCACGTACTTGCCGAACACCTCGCTGTTGATCAGCTCGAGATGCCTCGGCCGGGGAAGGTCGACGACGATTTCCTCGACCACACGCCCGGGGCGCGGCGACATGACGACCACGCGATCGGCGAGGAACACCGACTCGGTGATCGAGTGCGTGATGAGCAACACCGTCTTGCGCGTCGCCGACCAGATGTGCAGCAGATCCAAGTTGAGCTGATCGCGCGTCAGCGCGTCGAGAGCGCCGAACGGTTCGTCCATCAGCAGCGTGGCGGGGTCGTGCACCAGCGCGCGGGCGATCGCCACCCGCTGGCGCATGCCGCCCGACAGCTCGTGCGGATACTTGTCGCGGAAATCCTCAAGCCCGACCGTTTCGAGAAGTGCCATCGCCCGGCTCTGATAGGCGCGCGCCTGCAAGCGCAGCACCTGCACCGGCAGCAGCACGTTCTGCAGGACGGTGCGCCAAGGCAGCAGGGTCGGGTCCTGAAACACGATGCCCAGCTGCTCCGACGGCCCGAGCTGGCGGGCTCCGTTGACGTTGATGGTTCCGCTGGTCGACCGCTCGAGCCCGGCGATCAGCCGCAAAAGGGTCGTCTTACCACAGCCGGATGCGCCGACCGCGGTGACGAATTCCCCGGAGTTGATGGCCAGCGTGACATTCTCGAGCGCGTGCACGCGCTCCCCGGACGCCGTGGGGAAGGTCTTCGAGACGCCGATCAGCTCGATGGTCGGAGCGGCCTCGCCTGCACGCGACGACATCGACATTGATCGTGCTGGCCCTGGCATCCGCGCGCCGCATGCAAGCTGCAAGCGTCCGAAGCCCTCGATTATGCTGGCCTTGGTGCGCTTGGCAAGGCCTGGTGCGGGCGGGAGGCGAAGCCTGCCGGTCGGCAATCTGACGCACCTTGCACCTCACCGTCCCTCGGGGCCGTGCGCTGCCGCCGGATGCGCATCCCGAGGATCCGGCGCGCCTGCGTTGCTTGCGCCATCGCGCGGCGGCTGGCGCCTGCATCTCGGGTTTGCTCGGAAGAGGCTGCGCGCGCTGCCGGCGCGCGACGAGCGGTGTAACGTGGCCCACGGCTGCCGCGACGCGCAGGGCCTGCGCCGGCGTCGGTGAGCGCTGGTCTGTCGCCGCCTACGCAGGGCGACGTGCTCCCGCGCTTGGGCTCGGCAGGCGCGCGGCACGGGAACTCTCCGATCAAGCCAGCGTTAACGAACCCAGCCTTTGCGCATGTGCGGAGATCATCCATGGCGAATTTCGGAGATGTCCTGAAGGGTGGCAACCTCGTCGGCGGGCTTGCGATCGGCATCGGCTTCGCGTTGCTTGCACCGATCGTCAAGCCCCTCCTGCGCCCGCTGGCCAAGTCGGTCCTCAAGGCCGGCATCGTAGCCTATGACCAGGGTCGCGTCGCGCTTGCGGAGCTCAACGAGCAGGCCGGCGACGTGATGGCCGAGGCTCGTGCGGAGATGGAGGAGCACGGGCCAATGGATCACGATGATGGCAACAAGTCTGCGCATCGGCGTAAATTGAGCGAGGCCGCGCCGAAACACGCCGGCCGCCCGTCCTAAGGTCGCCGCCGCAAGCGGGCCTTTGGCGCAAATCGCAGGCTGCAGGCCCGCCCGCCAGCGCCAGCCCGTGGCTTGCCCGCCAGTCTCCAGCTGCGTGCAAGTCCGGGGGAGATTACCGTCGAGCAGCGTAACAAGGGCATGATCGAGCACATGATCCCCGGGCGCATGCGCATGCGCTTTCGCTCACGGCGCGGCGAGGAGGCGTTCTTTGCGCAGCTGGTCGCGCGGCTCCAGGATCACCCCGACGTCATCCGCGTCGTCGCCAACCCGCGCACGGCAAGCCTGCTGGTGTTCCACGCCGGAAACCCACGGGAGATCGCCGAGCTTGCGGGCATCCGCGCCAGTGACAGCGGCGCCAGGGCGCAGCAGCCGGCCAACCCGCGCGCCGCCGTGCGGATGGAGGGCCTGGCGCTTTCCGCCCTGGGAATCCTGCAGCTGGTGCGCGGCCGCGTTCTCGACGGGGCCTCCCAGCACCTCTGGCACGCGGCACGCGCCCGCGACCTCAATATGCCCGCACTGGCACTGGGCCTGATCGGCCTCGGCATTACGCAGGGGATACGCGGGCGCTTTCTGTCGTCGGCCTCCTCCCTGTTCATGAACGCGCTCATGGCCCAGGCGTGGGTGCCGCCGGACCGCCCCGGCAGCGGTCGAACCGGGCGGATTGCCTCCCGCTTCTTGCGACGCAGGGCGATCCTGCCGCGCAAGCCGCCAATCGCCCATTAAGCAAGCTGCCAACTAGGCAAGCCGAAAGCGCACACCGCGGCGCGTTGCGCGTGCCGGCCACGCCGTAGCGCCCACGGTTGCGTAGGACCGTCGCGAGAAGCATGCGCAGCGCATCACCGGATCGGGGGTTAAGCGCGTGCGATCGCTGCCATCACCCGCTTTGGCTGGCGCAATGATGAGAGAACCGCGGCGGGGCAGTGAGGAGCAGACGGCGGCGTGCCGATCCTCAGCGCCAGGGGGAAGCGTGGTACGCAGCGCGCGGGGAGCGCAGCGGTGCGCTACGCATTGCGCGCAGCCCTACCCTTGCACTGTGCGCTAGACGTCGAGCGTCACGATCTCGGCGCGCAGCCCGCGTCCTCGCACGTGCACATGCGCCAGCGACACGGGCAACCGGAACCGGCGCGGACCGGCGCTGCCCGGGTTGAGGAACACGACGCTGTCGCGCACGGTGATCTGCGGCCGGTGCGAGTGCCCGTAGATCACGGCGGCAAAACCCGCCGCGGGCAGGTCGGCTTCGAGCTCCGCAATATCATGCAGGATCCAGAGCCTCGCCTCGCCGACGCGTACGCTCACGACGGTCGGCAGTTCGGCCGCCCAGGCTTGCCGATCGACATTGCCGCGCACCGCGAGGGTCGGGGCGAGGGCGCTCAATTGCTCGAGAATCTCCGGCGCGCCGATGTCTCCGGCATGAACGATGAGGTGCACGCGCTGCAGCGCGGCAATCGCCTCGCGTCGCAGCAGCCCGTGGGTATCGGAGATGACGCCGATGCGGATCGATCGCCGCCCGGCAGCCGGTTCAGCGCGATGTGCGCGCGGCGACAGCACCCCGTCCCCTTCACCAAATGCAGCCGACGCCCCACAAGGCTTCAGGCGGCCTTCCATTTGATCGAGCAGCCAACCGAGGGAAACTGCGGGGCGGGCGTGACGCCGGAAGCAGCGATCGCACGCATCGCCTCGACGAGCTCGCGGCGGGCGCCGTCGCGCAGCGGCGCGGTGCGCCCCTCGTCGAGGCGGCCGCGATACCTGAGCTTGCCGTTGCCGTCGTAGCCAAAGAAGTCCGGGGTGCACACCGCACCGTAGGCGCGCGCCACCGACTGGTCTGCATCGTGCAGGTAGGGAAACGGCAGCCGGTGCGCCTTGGCAAAACGCTGCATGTTGGCAAAGGAGTCCTCGGGGTAGGCCTGCGCGTCGTTGCTGCAGATCGCCGCAAAACCGAAGCCTTCAGCCATCAGCGCGCGTGCATCCTGCGCCAAGCGATCGATTACGGCCTTCACGTAGGGACAGTGGTTGCAAATGAATGCGATCACCGTTCCCTTGTCGCCGACGATATCCTTGAGTGCATAGCTGCGGCCGTCGGTGGCGGGTAGCTCGAAGGGGACCGCGGCACCGCCGAGCGTGCTGTTGACCGTTGTCGTCGCCATGTCCTGTACCTCCTGTCGCATACCTCCGTCCGCGCCGCGTTCGATTTGCCTCAGGCGCGGCGCGAGGTCCCGTGCCGCTCGATGAATTTGGCGAAAGCATCCAGTTGCTGGGTCATGAAGGTGCGCGTCGCAGCGTCGGTGAGCTCCCCGGTCTTCTCGTCGAACTTGGAGGCGCACGAGCCGATGAAGACCTCGGGCCTGTTCAGGGTAAGGGCGTCGAGGAACACCATCGCTCGGCGCAATTCGTACTGCACCCGCGCGCCGCCGAGCGGTCCGGGAGAGACGGACTGAATCGCCACGGGCTTGCCGGCAAACGGCTGGTTCGGCAGCCGCGACACCCAGTCGATGGCGTTCTTGAGCCCGCCCGGCAGCGAAAAGTTGTATTCCGGGGTGCAGAACATCACGCCGTCGGCGGTCCTAATCGCATCGGCGAGCGCGGTCACCGCCGCCGGGAAGCCGCTCGTGTTCTGGACGTCGGCATTGTAAAGGGGAAAGGCGGCGAACGATGGCGCTTCCGTGATGGTCATTCCCGCCGGCGCGAGCCCCGCCAGCTGGCGCATGGCCAGGCGATTGTAGGAGCCCTTGCGCAGGCTACCGCAGATGCTGATCACGTGGGCCATAGCGATGTGTCTTTCCTTTTTATTGTGCTGCCGAGCAATGGGCGGGGCCATTTAGCACGGAGCGGAGGGGATTGGGGAGGGTCGTCGCCTCGCGCAGCTTGCCGCTGCGGCCGCGCCAAGCCGGCGCCCAGCACTCCCCGTTGCGCAACGGCTTTGCCGCGCTGCCGGCCGACCGGATGCTCCGGAAGGCTGCGCTTGCGCTTTGCGCGCGCGATGCACCGCCGCCGGGGGGGCCGATTTTTGCCCTTGACTGGACCGACAAATTGGCAAGTCCTGCAGCGCTATTGCCGCCATCCTCCGCCTGCGGCGATGGCGGCGCACAATGGACCGAGGAGAGAGCCATGTCGAACGCGCCGCGACGCGCCGGGCGCCATTTCCTGCAGATCCCCGGCCCGACGCCGGTTCCCGATCGCATCCTGCGGGCCATGGACATGCCCGTGATCGATCACCGCGGACCGGAATTCAAGAGCCTCGGGCTCAAGGTGCTCGCGGGCATCAAGACCGTATTCAAGACGCGCAACCCTGTGTGCATCTTTCCGTCCTCCGGCACCGGCGCGTGGGAGGCGGCGCTCGCCAATGCGCTCTCGCCCGGCGACAAGGTGCTGATGTACGAGACCGGTCACTTCGCCACGCTCTGGAAGACCATGGCCCTGAAGCTCGGGCTGCAGGCGGAGTTCATCGCCTCCGACTGGCGCAGCGGCGTCGATGCGGCGGCGATCGAGGCGCGCCTGCGGGAGGACAAGGCGCACGCCATCAAGGCGGTCTGCGTCGTGCACAACGAGACCTCCACGGGGGTTACATCGCGCATCGACGCCGTGCGGCGGGCAATCGATGCGGCTCGCCACCCGGCGTTGTTGATGGTCGACACCATCTCCTCGCTGGCCTCGATCGACTACCGCCACGACGAATGGGGCGTCGACGTCACCGTCGGCGGATCGCAGAAGGGACTGATGCTGCCGCCGGGGCTCGGCTTCAACGCGGTGAGCGACAAGGCGCTCGCCGCCGCCGGCGCGAGCAAGCACGCTGCGGCGTATTTCGCGTGGGGGGAGATGCTGACCGCCAACAAGCAAGGCTTCTTTCCCTATACACCCGCCACCAACCTGCTGTACGGGCTGTCCGAGGCGATCGACATGCTGCACGAGGAGGGGTTGGAGCGGGTGTTTGCGCGCCACGACCGCCATGCCGAGGGCGTCCGCCGCGCGGCCCGCGCCTGGGGGCTCGAGGTATTGTGCAAGGACCCGCAGCTGTATTCGTCCTCGCTCACGGCCATTGTCATGCCCGAGGGGCACAATGCCGATCAATTCCGCGCCACGGCGCTGGCGCATTTCGATCTGTCGCTCGGTACCGGCCTTGCCAAGGTCGCGGGCAAGGTGTTCCGCATCGGCCATCTTGGCGACACCAACGACCTGACCATCCTCGGCGCGCTGGCCGGGGTCGAGATGAGCCTGGCCATCGCCGGCGTACCGCACCAGCCTGCGGGGGTGCGCGCAGCGATGGACTACTTCGCGGCGATCGCCCGGGAGGGCGAGCGATGAGCGGAGCGGTGCGCGAGGGCGAAGGCGCAAAACCGCCGCGCGCGGACGACGAGCTGCTGTTCGCGCTGCACGGCACGACCGCCGTCATCACCTTCAACCGGCCGCGCGCGCACAATGCGCTGAGCTTCGCCATGTACGACCGCATCGGCGAGATCTGCGCCACGCTGCCCGCCGACGGCAGCGTGCGCGCGCTGATCATCACCGGCGCCGGGGAGCGCGCCTTTGCCGCCGGCACCGACATCTCGCTGTTCCGCGCCTTCCGCTCCGCCGCCGACGGGCTCGCCTACGAGGCGCGCATGGAGAGCACGTTCGCCAGGCTCGAGCGCTGTCCGGTGCCGACCATCGCCGCCATTGCCGGCGTGTGCACGGGTGGGGCGGCGGTCATTGCCGCCAGCTGCGATCTGCGGCTGGCGACGCGCAACCTGCAGTACGGCTTTCCCATTGCCCGCACGCTCGCCAACTGCCTGACCGCGGCGAATATTGCGCGCGTGGCGGCACTCACCGGCGTCGGGCGCGCCGTCGACATGCTGCTGACGACGCGGCTGATCGGCGCGCAGGAAGCGCTCGCCATCGGGCTTGTCAGCGAGCTGTGCGACACGCACCAGGCGTTGATGCAGCGGGCCGAGGCGCTGGCGCAGCAGATCGCCACGCAGGCGCCGCTCACCATGCGCGCGGGCAAGGAGGCCGTGCGCCGCCTGCGCGAGGCGGCGAGCCGGATCGACGATAAGGACCTGATCACCCTGTGCTACGGCAGCGCCGACTTCCACGAGGGGGTGGATGCGTTTCTCGCCAAGCGTGCCCCGGGCTTTCGCGGGCAATAGCCGTCTCGCCGCTTGCGCGCGCTGCACGCCTCATGCCGGACGGCGCGCGGTAACCTCGATCTCGATCTTCATGCGCGGATCGAGCAGTCCCGCCTCGAGCATCGTCGCTGCGGGTCGCACGTCCCGGAAATATTTCTGCAGCACCGGCCAGCAGGGCTCGAAGTCTTCGCGCCGCGGCAGGATGTAGCGCACGCGCACGACATCGGCGAGCGACGCGTCGGCTTGCGCCAGCACCGAGGCGATGGTGCGCATCGCCTGGTGGCATTGTTCGGCGACGTCGGCGGAGATGCTCATGGTTGCGTAATCGAAGCCGGTGGTGCCCGACACGAAGATCCACGGGCCATCGATGACTGCGCGGGAATAGCCGATCTTTTCCTCGAAGCTCGAACCCGAAGAGAGGAGCTTTCGCGTCATTGGCTGATCTCCCGACCGTCAGACCGCGCTAGCCTGTGCCGGTGATGCCGAGACCCTGCAGGTAGACGAGCGCCGCAGCCTCGAGCAACTCCTCGGGCTGCATGGGGAGCGCGCGCCGAGCGGCATCGCCACGCGCAAACAGGCTGGCAATCCCATGCGATAGCGCCCACACGTGCAGCGCCATCATCAACGCCGGGGGGCGACGCCCGATTGGCAGCGTTGCGGCCAACGCTTCGCAGGCGGTGCGCAGGGGGGCAAAGGCGCGATCGCCGGCCTCGCTCAGCTCGCGATGCTCGCCAATGGGCAAGCCGGCCTCGAACATCGCCGCAAAGTACGCCGGCTCTTCCCGGGCAAAGGCGAGATAGGCCTTACCCAGACGGTTGAGCGCGGCGACCGGTGTGGGGCGACCATCGCCCCAGGCCGCCGTGAGGCGCTGCTCGAACGCCTCGAACCCACGGCGCGCCACATCGGCGAGCAGGGCGTCGCGATCGCGGAAATGGCGGTATGGCGCCGCCGCGCTGACGCCGGCCTGGCGTGCGGCCTCGGCGAACGTGAAGCCCGCCGGGCCCTTCTGGGCGATGAGGTCGAGCGCGGCGCTGATCAGCGCTTCGCGCAAGTTGCCGTGATGGTAGCCGCGCCGAGCGCGGCCGTGACCGGACCAGCTCATGGGGACGTTCTAGCGCAAACCGTGCCGCGGCACATCCGGCCAACGAACCGCGCCGCGCAAGGACGCGCGGAAGAATGCAGAGGCGCGGGCCTGGCGCCTATGCACCTGTTACGTATGCACCTGTTATCTGTGCTGTGTGCTGTGCGCCTGTTGCCTGTGCTGTTACCGGGCGCACCTGTTGGGCGAATGGTTTGCGGATCGACTGCGCGCCGGTCACGGCCTGCGGCCGAGAAAGGCGAGCACCCCCTGCTTGTAGACGCGATCGCCAACGGCCAGCATGTGGTCGCGGCGCGGGATGACCAGCGCCTCGGCGCCGGGAACGAGTGCCGCCAGTTCCTCGGCCGCACCGGCGATGACGTCCTCGCTACCCGTCGCCACCAGCACCGGACAGGTGAGGGTCGCGACCATCTCGCGCGTGATCGGCTCGCGCGCGCCGCGGATGCAGGCAGCCAGCGCCTTGAGATCGCTGCCGGTCTTCTCGGCAAACGCCCGGAAGGTACGCGCGGTCGGATTCTTGACCTCGTCGATCGACGCCGCCTCGAGCGCGTGCGCGATCGGGCCGGTGCCGGCCATCGGCCGCACCATGTTGCCGCCAAGGCCGCCGAAGATGGCGCTGCGCACGCGCGTGCGATCGGTGAGGGCGAGAAAGGCGGCAATGCGCGCGCCCATGGAGTAGCCCATGACGTCGGCGCGGGCGATGCCGAGATGGTCGAGCAGGCGGCGCGCGTCCTCGGCCATCAGTCGTGCGCCATAGAGCGCTGGGTCATAGAGCTTCTCGCTCTCGCCGTGCCCGCGATTGTCGAACGCCACCACGCGAAAGCCATGCTCCACGAGCAGTCGCACCCAGCCAGGCTCGACCCAGTTGATGCGCACGCACGAGGCAAAGCCGTGGATCAGAAGCACGGGCGGGCCGGCCCCCTCCTCCAGGAAGGCAATGCGCACGCCGCCAGATTGGAAATGGTGCACGCCGCACTCCATGGGTTGGTGCCAGCCGGCCATTGACCCCTAGCATCGGCTGCGCCCGGCGGCTATGGTCGCGCGCCCGCCGTTGTAAGAGGTTGCCGATGGCACTCGTTCCACACTTTGCCAACAACCAGGGAGTCGAGAAGATCGCCATCGGCGTCAGAGAATTCCAGTGCATGGGCGCCCGCCCGCCCCACGACCACCCCCACGTCTACCTGGACATGGGCGCGGAAGGGGAGCTGCTGTGCCCGTACTGCTCGACATTCTACGTCTACGACGCCCGTCTGGCGCCGGATCAGACCGACCCCGCGGGCTGTCTGGTGGCGGCGGGGGCGTGAGCGCTACCGTGCGCAGGGGGTGATGGCCGAGGCCGGGCCCGTATTGATCGCCGGCGGCGGCATCGGCGGCCTGGCGCTCGCCCTGGCATTGGCCCGCAACGGCCGCCGCTCGCAGGTCCTCGAGCAGCGTGCGGAATTCGTCGCGGCCGGCGCCGGGATCCAGCTTGGGCCCAACGGCGTGCGCGCGCTCGAGCGGCTTGGGCTCGCCGCGGCGCTGAGCCCATGCGTCGGCGTGCCGGCGGCGATCGCGGTGCGAAACGGCCGCACGGGGCGGCGCCTTGCCGAGCTGCCGCTCGGGTCGTGGATCGCGGCGCGGCACGGCGCGCCCTATTGGGTGGCTCACCGTGGCGATCTGCACCGCGTGCTGGCGGCGGCGGCGGCGGCGGAACCCCTGATCGACCTGCGCCCGCGCTTTGCGCTTGCCACGACAACGGCGGACGGCGGCGGCGTGCATGCGACCAGCACCACGGGGGAAAGCGCGCGCGGATCGGCGCTGGTCGGCGCCGATGGATTGTGGTCGCGCGTCCGCGCCCTGCTCTGCCCGGGAATTGCGCCGCGCTTCACGGGCGCCACCGCAACCCGCGCGGTCATTCCCGCTGAAGCCGCGGGAGCGCTCGCCGGCTCGCACATCGGGCTGTGGCTCACGCCGGGCATCCACGTCGTGCACTATCCCGTGCGTGCTGGTGCGGAGGTTGCCGTCGTGGTCATCGCCGCACAGCAGAGCGTGAGCGCCAGCCACGCGCAGTGGGACGTCGCGGTCGAGGCCGCACCCGTGCGCGGCCTGCACCCCGGGCTCACCGAGGCACTCGCCGGCGTGCGCGACTGGCGGCAGTGGGGCCTCTACCACACGCCGCGCCTTCCGGTCTGGGCACGCGGGCATGTGGCGCTGATCGGGGATGCCGCGCACCCGATGCTGCCGTACTTGGCGCAGGGCGGCGCGCTGGCGCTCGAGGACGCGCTCGTGTTGGCGGATTGCCTGCGGCTCCACGCTGGCGCTGACGCCTCGGCGTTCCTGGCGTTTGCGGCCCAGCGCCGCCGACGCGCCGCTCGGGTGCAGCGGGCGAGCGCCCGCCAGGGGCGCATCTACCACCTGCCGCGACCACTGTCCTTCGGCCGCGATTGCCTGCTGGGGTGCGTGCCGGGATCGCGCTTGATGGCGCGCTTCGACTGGCTCTACGGCTGGCGGGGGAGCGGCGCGGCTAGTCGCCCCTAGCGGCGCTGTGCCGTCGCCCCGAGTCGTTCGCGCACCCACGCCTCGAACTGCGCCCTGCACCCGGACCGCTGCAGCACGACGAGCAAGTCTTCATCGGCTGGAGGCGCCTCGAGCACGCGCAGCGTCAGCTGCCGCTGCGGTCGGTCCGCCATCAGCAGGTAGTAGGTGGCATCGGCCCGCAGCGGCAGGGCTGCCGGCCAGCGGGTGGCGGCGCTGCCGGCCTCCCACTGCGCCTCGCCGCGCGCCCCGGTCGTGGCATCGATGATGCCGACGCGCTCGGCGCCGCCCGCGGGGGCACGCACGAGCTCGACCTGTCCACCCTTGATCACGCACACCGTGGCATCGCTGGTGACCGGTACCGCCGACCAGGAGAACGCGCTCGTTGGCGGCACGCGCCGAATGCCGCGCGTTGCGCCGGGCGTGATCTCCCGCGAGCCACCGGTCGCGAGCATGCCGCGCAGCCAGGTAAGCACGCCCTCGTTGGCTCCCTGACCTTTGTCGATGTCGGCGGCCGATCCGGTAAAGGGACCCTTGATGGTTTGCGTCTTGCCCGAGGGCAGCACGGCGCGAATGTAGCTGCCGGCGGGAATGCTGATGCTATCGCCGGTGGCCAGGTGCGTTCCGGCACTGACCGTCGTCGCGGTCGACTCCAGCACATAGAGGTCGGCGTGGGCGGGGGTCGCTGCGACGGCGGCGAGGGTAAGCAGCGCAGCCGCGCCTGCAACCAGGGTCGATCGCATCGATCTCATTGCTGTACCCCCCACCATCGCTGTGCCTCACCGCGCAAACCACGCCTTGTCGGCCGGGCGTGGTCCGAGCCACTTGCCGAGCCAATGCCCGGTAAACTCGCCGATGAACCAGGCCAGCAGGGCGAGGACGATCGGCATGATGATGCGCACCTGCCAGAAGGCAAGGGTGTCGAGTGCCAGAATGACGATCGTCGCCAGGCTGCTCAGCAGAATGCCCTTGCG
>JBPYEF010000336.1:0-7469 GCA_051985875.1 Hyphomicrobiaceae bacterium | reverse complement strand
TGCGGCGGGGACTGTGCGCCCAGTCACGATGGCGACCAGCACTCTCGAGGTGGCCGTGCGCGCCCGACGCCGACCCTCAACGTGCGCATCACAGGTCCGGGTGTGCAGCTTTTGCATATCCGCGACTTCACGGGAAAGCTCGCGCACGATGCTATCGTTATGGCGTTATGGCCGTCCAGGGCCGGGTACACTCGAGGCGGTCACTGCAGGGATCCCATCGTGATCGGTAGGGCTATGCTTCGAACCCTAGCCACCGTGTGTGCGTGGATACGAGCTTCGCTCGGGTGGATGCCAGGTTGCGAGCAATGACCAATCCGGCTCGAAAATCTCCACCTTCAATGGAAAGCAAACGGCCGCATCGCTGGAATGCGTCGCTCCGCAATCGCCTCCGGGACACGTAGATAGCGCGCCGATTACGTCTATCTCTGCAAAGAATTCGATGAAGTCTCCGGGTCTTACCGGGCTCGCCTTCATGAAGTATTGGTGCGTGTCGCGTGTAAACCCGGTGCACATAAAGACATTCATCACGTCATGAACATGTAGTTCTGCCTCAGCGAGAGGCAGCCCCTTTGCCCGTGCAAGCGCGCGTGCAAGATTTGAGTGGCAACAATAGTGATAGTTCGTGCCGGCCAGTAGCCGGTGCGTATAAGGATCGCAACGGGTCCCGATGACGTCATGAACGCCCGCACCATCTGCATCCCAACCGTACCAATCCAAAGTGTTATGGGTAATTGTTGCAAGCGGCCGCAAATGCGGCAACGTGCTCCAAAGGCGATCACCCGTGCGCAGATGCGTCCTGTGCAATGCGCGCGTCTTCCCACTGAAAAATCGCTCGGTCAAATCATCGGCATTCCATAAATTCAAATCGCCAACCTGCGGACCTTCGATACTGAGGATGCGAAAGAAGTGACCCTTTGGAACGTAGAAAGCACGCCCATCACGTGGTGGGATGAGTATTTCGTCCTGCTTCGTCAGCTTCATCCTCGCCGCTTCCAGGAGCGCCATGTCGGGCGACGGCAACGCGTCGACGGTGTAGACAACGACGATCGGTTGGCTGCGCCGCGCCGCAGCATCGGAGGGTGGTTGAGAGGCTCGGTTCATAGCGCGTCTCCTGATCAATGCCGCGATCTAGCGATTGTAGCGAAGGCGCGACCCTCCAGCTAATGGCGCCTACCATTGCGACCGGTCGCTAAGCAAACGCGCGGCGCACCGCTACCCTTGCCTGCTCCTGGCAGCAGCATCACCGCGCACGCGAACGACCGCAGTGACCGGAACGGCGCATTTCGGTCGAGGATCTTCCACAATCGTGTGCTCTCGACGGTGGAGCGGAGCGAGGGAACTTTGCTCAGCTTGGCCATTGGTGACGGATTGGGTCGCGCCCATCCCAGCCGATGGCAGCGGCGCGCACCGCGTCGAAGATGCGCATCCGCGTCGGGGTGGCATGCGCCATCTCGATCACCGTGCCGGGATGGCCTTCGTTTCGGAAGTACACGAAGCGGCCACGTGGGCTGTCGCCCTCCTGACCTACTGTGTAGCCGGTTGCCAATGCGCGCGCATAGAGCTCGTCATAGTTCTCCGGCCAGCTCGACCAATGCTGCATGCCCTCGTTGCCCGCGGCGAGAAAGTCGCGGTACATGCTCGGCGTATCGCATCGCTGCTGAATAAGCTCGAGCTGTACGTCGCCAGAATTCGCCAGGGCGATCGAAAGGTGCACGTTCTCGTAGCGGCGACCGGCGTGGGTGAAGCCGGTCACCGCCAGCCGGTCGGTGTAGAACCAGGGCCCGATGCCGCACACCTCAACCCAGTGGCGCATGGCACCCTCGATGTCGCGCACGACGATGCCGACCTGACGCAGAACTCCGAACAAACGGCTCATTGCTGTCCTCCAAACTGCACACTGCCTTGTCGTCAGTCCGGCCACATCAGGTCATTCTGACGACGGGCGCAAGCAGGTAAGTGCGCGGGCTGCGTCCGACCTTCCCCTAACCAATGGCGGATGCTTCTAACAAAGGGCCGAGCAATGCGGTTCACGCCTGCAAGAGTGCGACCTCTAACCGCCCGCACGACTTCGTTCGCCGGGCGTGCGCGAACAACACGCCATTGCGCCTCTGCGCTTGCCAGCGCGCGTGCCAACTAGGCCGCGACGACTGAGCGAATTCAGGCAGACGCCGTACATTCGCTCGGCCGCGTCCGCCAGGCGTGCAGCGCCGAACCGCATGCCGTGCGAGGTTCAGGCCTGTGCGACGACATTCGCGGTGGTGAGGGAGGCGATTTCGCTGGCGGTGAAGCCGTGTTCGGCAAGCACCTCCGCCGTATGTTGGCCAAGGCGAGGCGCCATGGCACGTTTGCTCCCGGCGGTGAACGGCGCGATGCCGGCGATGCAGGGTACCGGGACCGGCCCAGGTATGCCTCCGGGCTCGAGCCAACTGACGACGCCCTCGGCCTGGGGATGACTGAGGAACTCGCGAAAGTTGTTAAGTCGCTCGTGCATGATGTCGGCCTGGTGCAGGCGCTCGCACCAGTATGCGGTCGGTTTGCCGGCGATTGCCGACCGCACGATCGCCATCAGCGCTGCCTCGTTTGCGTGTCGCCCCGCATCGTCAGCGAAGCGCGTGTCGGTCGCAAGCTCGGGCTTCCCCAGCACCATCGTACAAAACCTCAGCCAGCTGGCTTGCTGCACGATCAGAAATTGCAACCAGCCATCGGCGGTTTTGAAGACGCCGCTCGGCATGGAGCGCCGCACGCGTTCACCCTCAAGGTAAACCATTATCATGCGGATCACCTGCATCGCGCTCGCCGCCTGCAGCAGGCTGACCTCGATATGTCGGCCGCGTGGCTGATCGCGACGGGCATACAGCGCGGCTGACAGAGCCTGGAAGGCGTAGAGCGCGGTCGACATATCAATCACGACGAAGGGGACACGGTGGGGAATGCCGTCCTCTCCCTTGTTGTCGAGCATGAGGCCGCTGAACGCCTGCAGGACCGGATCCATCGCCGGACGCCGGGACAGTGGCCCCCTCTGGCCGAACCCCGAAACCGAAAGGTAGAGGACGCGCGGTTCGCGCTGCGATACCGCCTGATAGCCGAAACCCAACCGCTCCAGCACGCCGGGACGGAAGCCTTCGAGCAGCACGTCAGCGCCCTCGATCAGCCGCCATAACACCTGCTTGCCTTGGCCGTGCTTGAGGTCGAGCGCGAGCGAGCGCTTGCCGAGGTTGCTTGGTATCGAATAGGCGGATTGATCGCCATAGCGCTGGCCGAGGGTACGTGCCCAGTCTCCGTCGCCGGTCGGCTCGACCTTGATGACATTGGCGCCATGCTGGGCCAGCAGCATCCCACAATACGGGCCGGCAACCCCCTGGCTGAGGTCGCTCACCTTCAGCCTGGCGAACGGCGCGTCATAGCTCATGCAACCACCCCCAAATTGCCGGTGGAGATTGGTCCAGACCGCGAGCAACCCCGGGGCAGACCTGGACCCGGCGTAAACCAGGCTCAGGCCCGCTCGTTGCCGAAGACGATGGTTCCGCTGGCGCCGAACATGCCGCCGACCCCGTGCGCGATGGAGATCTTCGCCCCGCGGACCTGCGCAGCAGCCGTACCGCGCAGTTGCCGAACGCTTTCCTGCAGAGCGTACATTCCGTACATGCCGGAGTGCATGTAGCTCAATCCGCCGCCGTTGGTATTCAGCGGCAGCTTGCCACCTGGCGCCGTATGGCGCTCGCCGATGAAGGCCGCCGCCTCCCCGGGGCGGCAGAAACCGAGGTCCTCGAGACCGTAGAGCGGCAGATGCGCGAAGGCATCGTAGATCATCAAGTGGTCGACGTCGCTGTGTTTGATGCCGGCCTCCTCGAATGCCTTTTTGCCGGAGACACGGAAGGCGCGCGAAGAGGTGAAATCGGCCATCTGGCTGATCATCGGCGTTTCGACGCTCTCACCCGTGCCGAGAATGTAGACTGGTTTTTGCGGGAAATCCTTGGCCCGTTCGGCGCTGACGAGAATCAGAGCGCCTCCCCCATCCGTCACCAGGCAACACATCAGCAGACGGAACGGATAGGCGATCATCCGCGAATTGAGGACGTCGGCGACCGTGATCGGGGTCCTGAAGGTCGCACGCGGATTGTTGGCCGCCCACTCCCGCTGCACCACAGCGACCATCGCCAGCTGCTCTTCGCGAACCGCGAACGTCTTCATGTAACGGAGCACGGGGATCGTGAACATGGTTGGCGGCCCAAAGACGCCGAAGGGCGCTTCAAACTGCCCAGCAAGGCTTGCAGGATACGGCGGACGCGGCGTGGAACCGATGCGCGACTTGCCGCTTTCGCCATGGGTGATGAGCACCGTCTTGCACAGACCCTCGTTGATCGCCGCCGCCGCATGGCGCACATGCAGCATGAACGAGCAGCCGCCCACGGCGGTGCCGTCGACCCACGTCGGTGTGATGCCGAGATAATGCGCAACCGTAGTCGGCGTCTCACCTGCCGTGGCGACACCGTCGATGTCGGAAGCCGACAGGCCGGCGTCCTTCATGGCGTTGAGGGCGGCATCGGCGTGCAGCTGGATCTGCGACAGGCCGGGAATGGTGCCCAAATCCGTCGTCTCGGCGGCGCCTACTACGGCTATCGATCGTTGTTGCATGGTCCCCCTCGCGTCACTGTCCGGCAGTCGGCTTAAAGAACGGCAAGGTGATCTGCGCGCTCAATTTCTCGAAGGTCACCTCCACGCGCATGTCGAGCACCAGCGCTTCGGGTGTCTGCGGGCAGCCGACGATGTTGGTCATCATGCGCGGACCCTCATCCAACTCGACCACCGCGATGGCATAGGGCGGAGCAAACCCGGGAGCGGGGCGGTGATGGATGACGTAGCTAAACAGCCTACCCTTGCCCGTGGCCTTCACCACCGAAACGTGACGGGAACCACACTTGGGGCAGAAGGGGCGGGGTGGGAAGTACACTTGCCGGCAGCCGTCGCAGCGCTGCAAGCGCAACTCCCCGACTTGCGTACCATCCCAGAAATGCTTGGTCTCCGGCGTCGGTACCGGCAGCGGTCGATTAGCCTCGGCCACGGAACTCTCCCCTTTGCGTGTTGCCGCTCCTATCTTGCGCGGGATCGCCGCGCAAAACAAACCGACTACGCCGGCCCCCCGCGCAGGGCCGCGCTCTCGGCCACCGGCGTCCCGCAAACGCCGTTGCGACGGCACCGATGGGCAAAGGCGGCAGCGCGGCCGGCCTTTCTATTTCCCGCCGTTGCGAGCCGTCTGCTGCCGACTGCGTAGCCAGGCCAGGGCCTGCGGCAAATCCTGGAAGGCACCCTCGAGCTGGGCCTGATATGCGGCATCCAGAATGCGGCCGAAGCTCGTGCCGGGCACCATCCCCAACGCCAGCAGGTGCCGGCCCATCAGGATCGGGCGTGGCGGACCGGTTGCGACTGCGGCTTGCGTTGCCAGCTGCGTGAGCGTCCGCAGGCCCTCGGGGAGGGTTTTTGGCAGCGGTGGCCGTCCGAAGGCGTCGGCCGTGATCAGCGTGCTGAGCTCCTGGATGGTCGCCGGCTCGAGCCGCTTTGCGAGGCGTCGCACCGCACGGGCGGTCAGCGGCTGCAGGTGCGCGAGATGGTTGACGACCAACGGCACGACGCGCTCCTCGATCGCTGCCGGTGCACCGATGCGTCGCAAAAACCGGCTGGCAAGAGGCCCACCCGCTTCCGCGTGCCCTGGCGAGACGATGCGCATCCGGCCGCCTCGGTTCACCGCATGCGTCGTGTCGGGCTTGGCGAAGTCATGGGTGAGCACTGCAAAGGAGAGCACGGTGCGGGTGAGCGCATCGGCTGTCTGCCACGGACTGAGCTCGGCCAATGCATCAAGGCAGTGGCAGGTGTGCGCAAACACATCCCCTTCGGGGTGCCACTCCGCATCCTGGGGTGTGCCTCGCAGCGCCGCGAGTTCGGGGTAAAGTGCGATCCAGCCGCACTGTGCCAGATGCTGCAGCCCGCGTGAGGGGGCGACGCACTTGGTCGCCCATTTGCACCATTCCCCCCAGACGCGCTCGACGGCAACTTCGCGATAGATCGGGGCAATGCTGCGACAGAGGGCGACCGTCTCGGGGGCCGTGCGCAATGCAAAGCGACCGGCGAATTGCATGCCACGCAGCACGCGTAGCGGGTCCTCGGCAAACGCCACGCTCGTATGGCGGAGGATGCCGTTGCGCAAGTCGTCCTGTCCGCCGAAAAAGTCCAGAACGTGCATGCGGCGCGGATCCCAGCTCATGGCGTTGATCGTGAAGTCGCGCCGCGCCGCCGCCTGCTCAAGGGTGAGGCGCGCACCGTGCTCGCCCGGCGTGCGCGCAATGCCGAAATCGAAGGTCCTGCCGCTCGTGACCGTCAGCTTCACGATTGGATAAGATCGGCCGACGAGCTCCGTTCGACCCCACCGCGACAGTGCGCCAGCCAATGGCTCGAGGTCGAGATCGAACACTTCGACGTCGAAGTCCGCGACGGGCCTCCCGAGCAGCCAATCCCTGACGCAGCCGCCGACGAGATAGGCGGACTGCAGTTCCCCGGTGCTTGCCAGGATTGCCGCCAGCTCTTGCGGTATCACCTCGCGCATGGGTGTCGAGGGGTGCTTTCTGTTTGCACGGCCCTCATTCCGAATTGGCCTGCCGATTCTTTGTCCGCCGACGGAAGCCGCACAGTCGGGTTGAAGCCACTTACCAGCCATGCCCTACCACGCTGGGCGGGCACCCGGAAGCTGTCGCCCGCTTCTGCGTGCGCGCTGGAGGACCCGCTGGCGCAATCCCTATCGCGGCCACATCTCCTTGGGTGGCCGGCTTGATATGTCCGGCATAGGCTGCCAGTGTTTGCGGTTGGGCCAACGGCTGGATTTGGGCATCCGAGGGCAGGGCGTGGTGTCCTCGGCGGCCCGGCAAGACTCGCAATCGACTGGCCGGGCTCGGTATGGTCCGTACGGCTGCAAACGCAGCCGTACCATTGCTTGTGCGGTCCGCAAACCCCTCACGTCGCGTGCCACTGGCGACGCTCGCCGCCTTTCACCGCGCTTCCGGCGCCGCGCGCCGCACCGGCCCCGAAAGCCTCTGGCATTCCGCGGCGGACGCGGCCGAAGCGCTGTTGAAAGAAGGTCATGCTGGTTCGACTTATCCCGCTGGCCTTTGTCGTGCTTTGGAGCTCCTCGTTCATCGCCGCAAAGGTGGGTCTGCGGGACGTTTCACCATTGCTGTTCGTCGCCATTCGGCACGCGGGATGCGCAGCCGTGCTGACCGCAACGATGCTGCTGATGCGCCGTTCGTGGCGACCACTCGCGCACTGGCGATGGATGCATTGCGCGGTCGCCGGAGCGCTGCTGAACGCCGTCGGCCTTATGGGCCCGCATGTCGGGTTGATGACGGCGCCGGCTGCACAGATTGCGCTCGTGCAATCCCTGACGCCGATCCTAACGGCGCTCCTTGGCATGCTCGTGCTGC
>JBPYEF010000335.1:0-9878 GCA_051985875.1 Hyphomicrobiaceae bacterium | reverse complement strand
GGTTGGCGCGGGGTGAGCTGCTTGCCGCGGGCAAGAGGCCTGCCTTGCAAGCGATGCGTCGGATCGCCATACTTGCAGCGACTGGCCGGCTAGCCGGCATGCAAAGCCGAAGGGATGACCACGATGGCTGAGATGGACAACCGCTATGCGCGCACGCGGATGGGCGCGCGTACGGACGTGGCGGTGGACCAGGGTCTACGCGCCTACATGCTGCGCGTCTACAACTACATGGCCGGTGGGGTCTTGCTCACGGGGCTGATCGCCTACCTCGCCTACACGCAGGCGGTGACCATGGATCCGAGCCTTGCGGCCAAGTCGGCTGGCGGTCTGCACATCGCGCTGAGACACGGCATGTATCTGACGCCGTTCGGTGCGGCGATGTTCATGAGCCCGCTGAGGTGGCTGGTGATGCTGGCACCCCTCGGGTTCGTGTTCTTCCTGTCGTGGCGCATCTACCAGATGAGCGTCGGTGCTGCGCAAGCGACGTTCTGGCTGTTTGCCGGGGTGATGGGCCTCTCGCTGTCGACGATCTTCCTGGTGTTCACCGGACAGTCGATCACCCAGGTGTTCTTCGTGACCGCGGCGGCCTTCGGTGGCCTCAGCCTCTACGGCTACACGACGCAGAGGGACCTATCGGGTTGGGGCTCGTTCCTGATCATGGGCGTGATCGGCATCGTCGTCGCGGCGCTGGTCAACTTGTTCCTGCAGTCGAGCGCTCTGCAGTTCGCCATCTCGGTGATCGGCGTGCTGGTGTTCGCGGGGCTGACCGCCTACGACACCCAGCAGATCAAGGACAACTACTACGCGGTGATGGGCGACGCCACGGCGGCCTCGAAGGCGGCGATCATGGGCGCGCTCAACTTGTACCTCGATTTCATCAACATGTTCACCATGCTGCTGCAGCTGTTCGGCAATCGCGAGTGAGCTGCGGCAAGCAACCGGAAGCGCGCAAGGGCCCTGCAACAGCGGGGCCTTTGCATGTCCGCGGCCGCGCGCGAGCGCGGCGGCCCTGAAAGACAAGGTCACCATGGCTGCTGCCAGGTCGGCACCGCTCATCCGGCCGGCGACACCCAGCGACATACCCGCGATTACGGCGATTTATCGTCCGGCCGTGCTTCAGGGTACGGCGAGTTTCGAGCTCGACCCGCCCGGGGAGGCGGAGATGCTCAGGCGCTATGCGGCGATCGTCGCCGGCGGCTTTGCCTACCTGGTCGCCGAATGCGACGGCCGCGTGCAGGGGTACGCCTACGCCAACGCCTACCGGCCGCGTCCCGCGTACCGGTTCACGGTTGAAGATTCGGTGTACATAGCGCCCGGCGCGCAGGGTCGTGGCGTCGGCGGGGCCCTGCTTTCGGCACTGATTGGGCATGCCACCGACGCGGGCTTCCGCCGTATGATCGCAGTCATCGGCGACTCTGATCAACACGCCTCGATCGCACTGCATCGGCGCGCGGGCTTCACCCTCTGCGGCACGCTCCCTGCCGTCGGTTACAAGTTCGGCCGCTGGCTCGATGTCGTGCTGATGCAGCTGCCGCTAGGTGAGGGCGACGGCCGACCACCCGAGCTCGATCAGCCGTAGCGCGCAAGCAGCGGGGACAACCCGCTAACGCGCGCCACCGCCGCGTGCCGTGCGCGATCAGGGACGCGGCGCTGCGCTTTTTCTGTGGGTGGCAGCGGCTCGGTTCGGGCATCAGGCGGCGATTGGTAAAATTTGCCCTTCGGCTCGGTTGATGCTGCTTGAAATTGCCCGGGCAATGGAGCGATCATGGGTTAACGACAATTATCGGGAGGCGCCGTTGAGCGAAGTCGAGCCCATACAGTTGCGCCCGCAGGGTCGAGCGGGCACGGCTAGCAGCTCCTTTCCCCATGTTCGTCCGTCGACCATTTTTTTCACCCGCAGGGAACTCAGCGAGATCTTGAACCTCTATGGCCGCAAGGTTGCGGCCGGCGAATGGCGCGACTACGCCATCGATTTCGGGCGCGAGACGGCGGTCTTCTCGGTATTCCGCAATGCCAGCGAGGTCCCGCTGTTCCGCATCGAGAAGTCGCCGCGACTGGCACGGCGCCAGGGTACCTACAGCGTGATCGCCGCCACCGGTTTGATCCTCAAGCGCGCGCACGATCTCGGTCGGGTGCTCGGTGTCCTCGAGGGACGCGTGCGCCTCGCCGCGGTCTGACGCCAAAGGTCCTGCGCCACGATCGCCGCGACGCGGGCGCCGATGGGCAGCTCACGGCGTGGCGGTCGCGTAGTCTACCCTGAGCAAGTACAGCCCGTGCGCCGGGGCGACCGGACCGCAGGCCGCACGGTCGCGTGCCGCGAGCGCCGCTGCCAGGTCGTGCGCGCGCCACTTCCCCTCGCCGACCAACTTGAGCGAGCCGACCATTGAGCGCACCTGGTTGTGCAGGAACGAGCGCGCGGTCAACTCGAAGCAAATCTCTTCACCTTCGCGGGTGATCAGCAGGCGGTCGAGGGTCTTCAGCGGCGACGTCGCCTGGCAACCCGCGGCGCGAAATGTCGTAAAGTCGTGGCGACCGAGCAGACAGCCGGCGGCGTCGGCCATGGCGTGCGCGTCGATGCTCTGGCGCACCCACCAGACGCGGTCGCGATCGAGCACTGGCGGCGCGGCGCGCGCCAGCATGCGGTAGCGATAATGGCGGGCACGCGCGCTGCGGCGCGCATCGAAATCGTCGGCCACGACGGCGCAATCGACGATCGCAATCGGATCCGGCTTGAGATGGAAGTTCACCGCGGCGCGCACGGTGTCTGTGGGCCAGGGACGGGAAAGGTCGAAGTGGGCGACTTGGCCGAGCGCGTGCACCCCGGCGTCCGTGCGCCCAGCCCCGCGTGGCAGGACCGGCTGCGAGGCGAAGGCGGTGATCGCCTCGGCGAGCCGCCCCTGCACGGAGCGACCGAGCGCCTGCACCTGCCAGCCGACGAAGGGGCCGCCGTCGTATTCGAGGGTGATGCGGTAGCGCGGCATGGGCGGGTGTTGGCCGAGTGGTCTGGGCGCCTGGCGCCGGCGCCTGGCGCGAGCACTACCGGCTGGCCGATGCCGAGGCAAGCGGGCCCAGGGAAAATCATTGCGCCGCGAGAGGAGCACCCAGTCGCGCCACGCCTAAGGCGCGGTAAGGCACGTACCTTCGGGCAGCGGGTACCCACGCAGGAATTCTGCGGTCGCGGTCGGTCGCTTGCCGGCGCGCTGCAGCGTTAGGATGCGCACGGCGTCTTGGCCGCAAGCGATGGTCAGTCGGTCGTCCATTACACGTCCCGGCGGTCCCGCACCCGGCACGAGCGCCGAGCGCAGCACCTTGATGCGCTCGTGCGCGACCTCAAACCACGCACCCGGTGCGGGGGACAACGCGCGCACGCGATCGTGCACCTGTCGCGCCGGCTGCGTGAAGTCGAGTCGCGTCTCCGTCTTGCCGATCTTTGCGGCGTAGCTCACTCCGGCCGCGGGCTGCGGCGTGCAAGCAAGCTCGCCGCGCACAAGGGCGCCGAGCGCCCACAGCATCAGGGCCGCGCCGCGCGTAGCCATCACCTCGTGCAGTTCCCCGGCCGACATGTCCGCGCCGATGGCGATCGGGTCGCTGGCGCAGATCGGGCCGGTGTCCAGGCCCTCGTCCATGCGCATGACGGTGGCGGCGGTATGCATATCCCCTGCCAGCAGCGCACGCTGGATCGGTGCCGCACCGCGCCAGCGCGGCAGCGCCGAGGCGTGCAGGTTGAGGCACCCCGAGCGGGGCGCCGCCAGCACGCTCGCGGGCAGGATCAACCCATAGGCGACGACCACGGCGACGTCTGCGTTATGGGCCGCAAACGTGTGTTGCGCGGCGGCATCCCGCAACGCACGCGGGGTGTGGACCGGCAATCCCAGCCGCTCCGCGGCCTCGTGCACCGGCGACTTCCGCTCGGCCAAGCCGCGGCCGGCGGGGCGCGGCGCCCGCGTGTAGACGGCGGCAATCGCGTGTCCCGCCGCGGCGATCCGCGTCAAGGTCGGAACGGCGATCTCGGGCGTGCCCATGAACACGATGCGCAGCATAGGCCCCCACCGCTCACACGCCGTGTTCGGTCTTCGCCTGCTTCCTGAATTTGCGCACGATGATATCGCGCTTCAGCCGCGAGAGATAATCGATGATCAGTTTGCCGTTGAGGTGGTCGATCTCATGCTGGATGGCGGTCGCCGTCAGCCCCTCGGCGGCGAGCTGCCGGGTCTGGCCGTCGCGGTCGATATAGCTGATGCGCAGCGACGACGGCCGCTCGATGTCGATGCGGACGTCGGGAATCGACAGGCAGCCCTCCTCGTGCAAGCGCATCTCTTCCCCGAGCGAGACGATCTGCGGATTGATCAAGACGAGCGATTGCCGCTCCTCGTCCTCCTTGGCCGTGTCCAGCACGATCAGGCGAATAGGCTCGCCGACCTGCACCGCGGCAAGGCCCACGCCCGGCGCCGCATACATCGTTTCGAGCATGTCGTCGGCCAACCTGCGCAGCGCGGCGTCGACCCGCTCGACCGGCCGGGAGCGCCTGCGCAGCAGGGGGTCCGGCAGGGTTATGATGGGCAGCTTGGCCATGGGGCTGACATAGGGTGGTGCAGGGGATCGGTCAATCGCCGCCGCGCAAGCACGCCGGGTGATGCGCCGTAGTCTGTGGTATTGCTAGATGCTGACCCGTGCCGGAGAGCTCGATGCCGCCCACCCCCGCGCCCTTGATCCTCGGCTGGGAGGAATGGGTGGCCTTGCCCGAACTCGGCTTGCCGGCCATCAAGGCCAAGGTCGACACCGGCGCGCGTACCTCGGCGCTGCACGCGGTGTTCGTTGAGCCCTTCGGGCCGGCGCGCCGCCGGCAGGTGCGCTTTGGCGTGCACCCGATCCCACGTCGCGAGGACGTCGAGATCGTGTGTGCAGCACGCGTCGTCGACCGGCGCGAGGTGACGAGCTCGAATGGCGAGCGCGAGAACCGCTACGTCATCGCGACCCTGCTGGGCATCGCCGATCGCCAATGGCCGATCGAGGTGACGCTGACCAATCGCGATACCATGTCCTACCGCATGCTGCTCGGGCGCCAGGCGATCGCGCAGGGCATCTTGGTCGACCCGGGGTCCTCCTTCCGCCAGCCGCGGCTGCGCTATAAGCTCTATGGCGCTGCGGTGCAACGCTAGCCCGAGTGACGCGGGGCGGGTGCCGCGATGCCCTGACCCGAGGAGACAGCCACCATGCTGACGCTTTACTACGCTCCGGGCGCCTGCTCGCTGGCGGCGCACATCGTGCTCGAAGAGAGCGGCGAGAAGTACGAGGCCAAGCGCGTCGACCTCGCCAAGGGCGAGCAGCGCTCCGACGCCTATCTGAAGATCAATCCGCAGGGTCGTGTTCCCGCGCTTCTCCTCGATAGCGGCGAGGCGGTCAGCGAGAACACCGCCATCCTTCCCTACCTCGGCAAGCGGTTCGGCATGTGGCCCAAGGACGCGCTCGGCGAGGCCCGCGCGCTGTCGACCATCGGCTTCTTCGCCGCCAGCGTCCATCCGGCCCACGCCCACATCAGCCGGCCCGAGCGCTACGCCAGCGACAGCGCCTTGTTTCCCAACATTCAGCAGATGGGACGCAGCACCTTTCAGACGTACTTGCAGCAGATCGATACGCGGCTCGCCGGGCGCCAGTGGCTCGCGGACACCTACACGGTGCTCGATCCCTACGCCTTGGTGTTCTACACCTGGGGCGTGCGGCGAGAGCTGGCCATGGCGGAGCTCAAGAACTACGCCGCGTTCAAGGACCGCATGCTGGCGCGCCCAGCCGTCGGTCGCATCCTCGCGGATGAGAACATCACGGTGTGACGTGCCCTCTATCCTAGCGCCGAGGCGCTCAGGATGGGGTGGGGCGGGCTAGGGCCGCTCGACGGGGCTCTGTCGCGCCCGCATCATGCCGAGGTATCCGCGGTTGTGCACCGGGCTGATGAGCACTTCGTTGGTGCACACATGCGCGGGCTGCTTGGCGAGGAAGGCGATCAGCTCGCCCATATCCTGCGGCTGGATCATGCGTGCCAGGCTCGCGGGCGCCTCGGGAACGGGACGGTTGACCATGATCGGCGTTGCCACTTCGCCGGGGCAAATCACCGTCGAGCGAATGCCGTGGATGCACTCCTCGAGGTTGATGCTGTGGCTCATGGCCACAACCCCGTGCTTGGCGGCGATATAGGCCGGGCCGGCAACCGGCCCGATGAAGCGGCCCGCCCACGACGCCGTGTGGATCAGCAGACCTTGTCCCTGCGCCCGCATCATCGGCAGGACCGCCTGCGCCACATAGAAGGCGCTCGTCAGGTTGCCGTGGATCAGCAGCGCGATGCCGCTCGCCTTCAACCGCTGCCAGCTGCGGTCGGGAATATTGACGCCCGCATTGTTGACGAGCACGTCGAGACGGCCGAAGGCGGCGCCAATACCTGCGGCAATCGCCGCCACTGCCTCGGGATCGCCGACGTCTCCGGGGCGGACCAGCGCCGTTACGCCAAGCGCGGTGATGCGTGCGGCGGTTGCCGCGAGCGGCTGCGGGCGACGCCCGGTCAGCACGACGTTCATGCCCTCGTGCGCCAGGGCGAGCGCGGCTGCCTCGCCGATGCCGGTGCCGGCACCGGTCACCCAAGCGATTCTACCCTTGAGATTTTCCACCTCTCCCTCCGCCTTGGTGCACGACGACACGGGACGTTGTCCGAACACTGATGATGGTACACGCCCGCCTGCAAATGGCTGCCGGCCGCGCTGCGGTGGGGCACGGCAGCCGGCACCGCCACGGGCAGCGGTGCGGTCGGTGCGCACGCCCCCGCCAATGGCGGCGTGCGCGTCACAGCGTTCTGCGGCTCTTGACGGCTGCCGCCAAGGTCCCCTCATCGAGATAGTCGAGCTCGCCGCCGATCGGGACGCCCTGCGCGAGCCGGGTCACATGCGCGCCGCGGCCCTTGAGCTGTTCGGTCAGGTAGTGCGCGGTCGTCTGGCCCTCGACGGTCGCGTTGAGGGCGAGCAGCACCTCGCTAACGGGGACCTGCACGCGCTCGATCAAGCGGGCGATGTTCAGCTGCTCGGGGCCGACGCCGTCGAGGGGAGAGAGGTGGCCGCCGAGCACGTGGTAGAGGCCGCCCACCACGCCTGCGCGCTCCAGCGCCCATAAATCGCCGATCTCCTCGACGACCACGATCAGCGCCCGGTCGCGGCGCGGGTCCTGGCAGATCGTGCAGGGATCGATGGTGTCGATATTGCCGCAGCTGCGGCAGGCGACGATCCTTGCCGCCGCCTCGGTCAGCGCCGCCGCGAGGGGCTCGAGCAGATCGGCACGCCTTTTCAACAGGGCTAGCGCCGCCTTGCGTGCCGAGCGGTGGCCGAGCCCCGGCAGCCGCGCCAGCAGCGCGATCAGCCGCTCGATCTCGGTTCCGGACGACTTGCGGTTCATGCACCCTCATCGACCGCGCGCTGCGCTCGCGGCGGGAGAATGGCGGGCCTGGACAGTGGCCAGGGGCGCCGCCGCCTAGAACAGTTTCAGGCCCGGCGGGATCGGCAGTCCGCCCGTGATCTCCTGCATTTTCGACTGCACGGCGGCTTCCGCTTTGGCCTTGGCATCCTGAAAGGCGGCGATGATCAGATCCTCGAGAATTTCCGATTCTTCGGGCTTGAGCAGGCTGGGATCGATCCGAAGCCGGCGGGCGTCCATCTTGCCGGTCAGCGTCAGCTTGACCATACCGGCTCCCGCCTGGCCCTCGACTTCGAGCGCCCCCAGGTCTTCCTGCAGCTTCTGCATGCGGCCCTGGAGTTCGCTCGCCTGCTTCATCATCTTCATTAGGTCTTTCATGGCTTCTCCTGCGCGAGGGTTGGCAAGGGCTCGGCCGCGTGCGCTGCGGACGGTGCTGAGAGCTGTACCTCACGGCCCGGCACGTGGTTCCCGAAATGCGGTCGGCGCTGGTGCCGCGGCTCGAGGTGTACTCCTGGGCTATCCGGTGCCGGTCTCGTTGCGCTCGGCAGCGGGCAGCGGTCGCACCTCCGCGACCTGCGCGTCGGGGAATTGCGCCAGCACCGCGGCGATCGCGGGATGCCCGGCGATGTTGCGGATTTCCGCGGCGGCGCGCTCGCGCGCGACCTGTCCGAGCGGCGGCGCCCCGGGGGGGTTGCTCAGCGCCACCACCCACAGCCTGCCGGTCCATGCATTGAGCTTCTCGCGCAACGCGTTGGCGAGCGTGTTCGGCGCGCCGGGGAGCAAATTGAGCTCGATCCGGCCGCCGGGGTCGAAGCGCACGAGGCTGACGTGTTCTTCGAGATGCACCTTGAGCTTTGCCTCGCGGCGCTCGCCCGCGAGTGCAACCACGTCCACGAATTCCCGCAGCACCGGGAACTGCGGAGCCTCGGCGGTCAGCTCGAACGCAGCGTCGCTTTCTTCATCGCCGAGCGCCTCCAGCACGGCGCTGGGTTCGGCGCTTGCGGCGTCGAGCGGGGCGTCGAGCGCGGTGCTGGCTGCCGTGCTGCTCGGCGCGGTGGCGGCGGTGCTGGGCGCAGCCACGTCCGCCGGGCGCGCCGCGGCGCCGTTGCGCAGCGCCTTGATGACCTCGTCGGGGGACGGCAAATCCGCCGTGTAGGCGAGGCGGATCAGCACCATTTCCGCGGCCGCGCTCGGATCGGGTGCCGCTGCGACCTCCTCGAGCCCCTTGAGCAGCATCTGCCAGGCTCGGGCGAGGATCGGAACCGACAGGCGCTGCGCCAGCGCGAGCGCGCGGCGCCGCTCCTCCCCGGAAATGCCCTCGCCGACCGCCGCGGCGCCGAGTGTCTTGGCGCGGGATGCAACGTGCACCGCGCTGGCGAGGTCGCCCAGGATCTGCGCGGGATCGCCGCCGTCGCGGAACAGTCCCTCCCAGATGCGCAGGGCCTCGGCGGCGGCGGCGTTGAGCAGGGCCTCGAGGAGATCGTAGATGCGACCGCGGTCGGCGAGCCCCAGCATGCCGCGCACCTGCTGCGTTCCGGCGGTGCCGGCACCCATGGCCAGCGCCTGGTCGAGCAGCGACAATGCATCCCGGACCGAGCCCTCGGCAGCGCGGGCGATGAGCAACAGCGCCTCCTCCTCGGCCTGCGCCCCCTCATTGGCCACGATTTGCCGCAAGTGCGCTGCGAGCACCGGGACCTCGACGCGCCGCAGGTCGAAACGCTGGCAGCGCGAGAGAACCGTCAGCGGCACCTTGCGCGCCTCGGTCGTGGCGAAGATGAATTTCACGTGCGGCGGCGGCTCTTCTAGGGTCTTCAGCAGCGCATTGAAGGCGCCCTTGGAAAGCATGTGCACCTCGTCGATCAGGTACACCTTGGTGCGCGCCAGCATCGGCTTGTAGCGCGCGTTTTCGATGATTTCGCGCACGTTATCGACGCCGGTGTTGGACGCCGCGTCCATCTCCAGCACGTCGGGGTGGCGCCCCTCCATGATCTCGAGGCAGTGCCGGCCATAGCGCGGCATGTCGAAGGTCGGCTTGGCGACGCCTTCGGTTTCGTAGTTGAGCGCGCGCGAGAGAATGCGCGCCGTCGTCGTCTTGCCGACCCCGCGCACGCCGGTCAGCATGTAGCCCTGGGCGATGCGCTCGGTGGCGAAGGCGTTTTTGAGGGTTGCGACCATGGTGTCCTGGCCGATCAGGTCGCCGAAGGTCGCGGGCCGGTACTTGCGCGCCAGCACCAGATAGCCGCGCGCCGCGGCGGCGCTCGCGGGGCGCGGCAGTGCATCCTGCGCCGCCGCATCGCCCGTGGCAGGGCCTGCGCCGCCCTCTTCGGAGTCGCGCTCGGCGGTCGGTTTCTTCTTTCTTGCCATGCTCTGGCCACGCCCTGGCCGCGATGGCCGTGCTCGATCGCTTCTCACGGCGCCGCCGCGGCGCC
>JBPYEF010000334.1:0-3415 GCA_051985875.1 Hyphomicrobiaceae bacterium | reverse complement strand
GCCACGCCCTCGTCCGCACCGCCGCGTGCCGCGAGCGCCTTGCTCTCGCGGCTCAGGTTCGCTTGCGCCTCGGCGAGCGCGGTGATCCGCTGCGACAGCTCCTCGAGGCGCGCGGGGTCGCCCGCCGGCGCGCCCTTGCGCGCGGCGAGCGCCGCCTCGAGCGCACCGACGCGGCCCGAGAGCTCGCCGCCTTGGAGCGCAGGCGCGCCGCCTGGCGCCATATGCCATGGCCATGAGGTGAGAGCGAGCACGATGAGTGCGCCCAAGGCGCCGGCCGCCGCATGGGTGAGGGGTACGCGGACGGCAAGGCGCTGAAAGGCCCGCGCGACAGCGGCCGCTGCCTTCGTGTGCAGGCCCGCGGCACGGCGCATCCATCCCGACCGCCCACCCGGACGCACGGCGGTTGCCCCCGCACCGCCGGGCGCCGTACCGCCCGAGCCGAGCTCGGTCGCCTTGACCTCGATCGTTGCGTAGGGCCGCTTTGCTGTAGGCGGCTCGATTGGCCGCCCGGCGCCCGCGCCAGGGTCGTCTTTATTGCTCGCCATGAACCGTGTTCGGCCTCCCGGGCGGGGCGCTCGCCGCGACGCCGCCGCCGGCGCGCCCGCTCGCCCCCGACGCATGCCTCAGCCCGCCGGCGGCAATCTTGCCGCGGCGTCATCGATCAGGGCAAGCACTTCTTCGAGTCGCGGTCGCGCGGCAATGGCAACCGGAACGGGGCCAAGTTGCGTCAACCGTTCGGAAGTCGCCGGCGAGACGCAGAAGTGATGCAGCCGGCGCGCGACGCTGACCAGCCCCTGCTTGCGCATCAGGCTCGCGTAGATCGCCGCGGTGCGCGGGGACATCAGAATAACGCCGTCGATCGCCCGCGTCGCGAGCTGTTCCACCACGTCCTCAGACAGGGCCGCAGCGGCGTGCATGCGATAGACGACCCGACTGTCGATGCGAAAGCCGTGCGCTTCGAGCTCGGCCTTGAGGTCGACGGCTTGCACATCCCCAGCAAGCTGCAGCAGCAGGCCGGCGGCAGGATCGGCAACGGCGACGATGTGCGTGATCAGCTCCTGCGCGGTCCCCGCCCCGGTGAGCACGACGGCGAAGCCCAAAGCGCGTCCTTCCGCCGCGGTCCCCGGCCCAACGGCGAACAGCGGCAGCCGGCGTAGGCGCGCCAGAAGCGGATGCGGCCTGAGTGCGCGCAGCGCATTGCGGCTGGTGGCGATCACCGCCTGCACGCTGGCGAGCTCGAGAGCGCCGAGCGGCAGAAAGCTGACCTGCAGCAGCGGCTCAAGCGTCGCCTCGAGGCCGCGTTCGATGAGCGCAGCCCGCAGCGACGCGGCATCGGCCTCGGGGCGTGTAATAAGCAGGCGCATGGCGATCTCAAGGGCTTGGGTGCAATATCAGACGCCCCGCACGTCCCGACGGCTGGCTTCGCGGCTCCAACCCCTTGCCCGCGCCCTTACCCGATTCGCGCGTGCACGCGGGCTCACGGCCCGCGGCACTGGCTGGGAGCGCGGCGCACGCACGGGCGCAAATGGCTGCCCGCGATGCTTGCGCAAGCCCGTGCCGCAATGCTAGCGCTCGCCGTGATCGGCCAACCCGCTCGAACGGGCGGTATGCAGCCCTTCTCCACGCTTGACTCCACACTTGGCGCAAACGGCACGTGCATGCAAGGCGGCAAGGGAGGCGACGTCCTCGTCCTCGGCATCGAAACGAGCTGCGATGAGACCGCGGCCGCGGTCGTCGCGCGTGCCGCAGACGGCAGCGGACGCATCCTTTCCAGCTGCGTGCGCGCGCAATGGGAGGAGCATCGCCGCTACGGCGGCGTGGTACCGGAAATCGCGGCGCGCGCCCATGTCGCATGCCTGGATGAGATCATTACCGCGGCCATGCGCGATGCGGGCGTCGCCTTTGCCGAGCTGCACGCGGTCGCGGCGACGGCCGGACCTGGCCTGATCGGCGCGCTGCTGGTCGGCACGGTCATGGCCGAGGCCATCGCCATGGTGCACGGCTTGCCGCTTGTCGCCGTAAATCATCTCGAGGCCCACGCGCTCACCGTCGGCCTGACCGAGGGGCTACGCCCACCCTATCTCGTGCTGCTGATCTCGGGAGGCCACACCCAGCTCCTTGTCGTGCACGACGTCGGCCGCTACCAGCGCCTGGCAACGACGATCGACGATGCGCTGGGCGAAGCCTTCGACAAGACGGCGAAATTGCTGGGGCTCGGCCAGCCGGGAGGGCCAGCCGTCGAGCGACAGGCGGCGCGCGGCACCCCCGGCCGCTTGCGCCTGCCGCGGCCGATGCTCGGCCGCAGCGAGCCACATTTCTCCTTCGCTGGCTTGAAGACCGCCGTGCGCCAGCAGGCGCAAACGGCCGCGCCGCTCACCGCCAACAAGATTGCCGATTTGTGTGCGGAGTTTCAGGCAGCGGTGGCCGATGTCCTCGCCGATCGCGTGCGGCTGGCGCTGGCCCGCAGCGATCTGCCGGCCGCTCAGGGAGGTGGGCGCCTCGTCGTTGCCGGTGGGGTTGCGGCCAACAGGGCGATTGCCGCTGCGCTGGCCGCGGCGGCGCAAGCAAGCGGTTATGTGCTGCACGTGCCGCCGGCGCCGCTGTGCACCGACAATGCCGCGATGGTCGCCTGGGCAGGCGTTGAGCGCTTGCTGCGGGGCTGGACCGACGCACCACCGCTTCGCGCCCGCGCGCGCTGGCCGCTCGATCCGCTGGCGCCGCCCGCGCTCGGCAGCGGCCGGCTCGGCGCCAAGGCGTGATGGTCGCAGGCACCGCGCCCGTCCGCCGGCAGCAAGGGCAACCCTGCACTCAGCGTCCCGGCAGGCGCTCGGTCGGGACGATGTCGAGCGTCGTCAGGACACCCTCGCGCAGGATGCGCACGCTGACGCGCTTGTTGATGCGCGTGCCATCGAGCAGCCGGGCGATGTCGTCGATGCCGGTGACGATATCGCTGTCGAGGCCGACGATGACATCACCGGGCTCGAGCCCCCCCGAATGGGCAGGGCTACCCGCCTGCACCTCAACGACGCGCACGCCCGCTTCCTGGGTGAGGCCCGTCTTGACCTTCAGCCGTTGTGGTATGCCGACGCGATCGCCGGCAACGCCGAGCCGCGCTCGCCGCACGCGCCCGTGCTGCAGCACCTGGGTCAACACGTGCTGGGCGGTGTTGGACGCGACGGAAAAGCAGATGCCCTGTGCGCCCATGATCACCGCTGTATTGACGCCGATCACCTCTGCGCGCGAGTTCACCAGCGGTCCGCCGGAGTTTCCTGGATTGAGCGCAGCGTCGGTCTGGATCACGTCGCCGATCAGGCGGCCATTCTGCGCGCGCAGCGAGCGGCCGACGGCACTGACGATCCCCGCCGTCACGGTCGATTCAAAACCGAGCGGGTTGCCTATGGCGATGGCGATCTGG
>JBPYEF010000333.1:0-3970 GCA_051985875.1 Hyphomicrobiaceae bacterium | reverse complement strand
CCATTTCCAGGCATAGGTCGTTGGTGCCGATCAACAGGGCGTCGATCCCCTCGAGGGCGGCAATCTGCTCGGCATTTTCCACCGCGCGCGGCGTCTCGATCATCGGCACGATGAGGGTCTCGGCGTTGAGGATCCTCTGCGCCTCGGCCGCAGCCGGTGGCCGATAGGCAAACTGCGCGGGCGGCCCGCCCGTGCTGCGGTGCCCGAGGGGTGCGAAGCGAAAGGCGTCGATCAGGCTGCGCGCCTGTTCCACGGTATCCACGTGGGGAACGACGATGCCGAGGGCGCCATTGTCGAGTGCGCGCGTTCCCTCATCGATGGCACCGCTGCAGATGCGCACGATCGGAGCAATCCCGTTCGCTAGCCCGGCCAACGCGATCTGCGCGATGTCGTGGGATGAGATCGTGCCGTGCTCGGCATCGATGAACAGCCAATCGTAGCCCGCGGCCTTGGCGAGCAGCGGCACCGCCGCGCCGCGCAAGTGGTGGATCCCGAGCCCGAGCGACAGCTCGCCACTGCGTAGCTTTCTCAGGGCATCGCCAGCCAGAACGGACATCTCCTCACCCCTGGCCTTTCTAGCCGGCGCATCGCGCGCCTCAGGCGGCCACCTTCGCCGAGCGCGCCTTGCGGAAGCGCATCATGGTGAACAGACCCAAGGGGCGAAGCCCGCGCTTCTCCAGCAGCTGCAGATCGTCGCATCCCAGCACCCGCTCGACGTCGAAGACGGGCCGCCAACCCAGCATGTCCGCGAACGGCGCCATGCGCCGCTCGACCCAGCCGCGCATGCCCTCTTCCGCACTGAAATGGTTGACGATGATCACCTCCCCACCGGGACGGCAGACGCGCGCCAGCTCGCGCATGACCTTCTCCGGATCTGGCACCACCGTCATCACGTACATCGCGACCACGGTGTCGAACGAGGCATTGGCAAACTTGAGCGCGCCTGCGTCCATCACATGTAGGCCGCTAATGTTGGTCAAGCCCTCCCCGGCAATGCGCTCGCGGGCCTTCTCGAGCATCTCCGGCGAGAGGTCGATGCCGACGATCTCGAGATGGCGCCCGTAGGCGGGCAGCGACAAGCCCGTGCCGACGCCGACCTCGAGCACCCTACCGCGGCTCTGATTGATGATCTCGACGGAATGCTTACGCCCCTCGGCGGCAACGAGCCCAAACGTGCGATCGTACACCGGCGCCCAGCGCCGGTAGGCACTCCTGATGGCCTCTTCGTCCATCTTCGCCCCGGCGTCGTCCGCGCCCTCGATCAGGCGCTTCAAAAACTTGGGTGTGCGCGGCTCGTGCAGACGCTGCGTCGGCCTCATCGCCTCTCCGTCTCCCTCGCTGCTGCCGCTACCTGTTCCGTTGCGCGCATGTACGCGCTATCCGGTGCGGCGGCTGGCCCGGGCCGCACGCCCTCGCCGAGCGTGCGGTCGATCCATCCACCGCCGAGCAAGCGGGCGTGGGCACCGGCATCGGCGTAAAAGGCGCAAGCCTGGCCCGCGGCGACGCCGTATTCCCCCTCGCGCAACACCACGCTTCCCCCATTGGCCGGGAACAGGATCGCCGGCTGGGGCGGGGACGTTGACCGCACACGCACCCAAACCGCCAAACCGTCCCCCGGGATCGGCCGCTCACCAAGCCAGTTAACGTTCCTAAGACCGATCCACCGCGTATGCAAGCTCTCGCGCGGGCCGACCACCACCTGCCTCTTCGCTGCATCGAGGCGCACGACATAGAGCGGCGTTCGGTGAGGGCCAACCGCCGCGGCGCCGATCCGGCGGCGCTGCCCGATCGTATAGTTGATGATGCCCGCGTGTCGTCCGAGCACGCGGCCATCCACGTGCACGATCTCTCCGGGTTCGGCAGCACCGGGGCGCAGGCGCTCGATGACGCTGGCGTAGCCGCCCTGCGGAACAAAGCAGATGTCCTGACTATCGGGCTTGTCGGAAACGGGGAGGGCGCGACGGCGTGCCATCGCCCGCACCTCGGCCTTGCGGTAGCCACCGAGGGGAAAGCGCAGGAAGGCCAGCTGCGCGCCCGTCGTGGCAAATAGGAAATAGCTCTGGTCACGCTCGGTGTCGCGCGCCCGGTAAAGTGCCGGCCCCGCCGCTTGCTCGCGCAACTCGACGTAGTGCCCAGTGGCCATGGCGTCGGCCTCGAGCTCGCGGGCCGTTGCCAGCAGATCGTGGAACTTGATCCGTTGGTTACAGGCGACGCAGGGAATCGGCGTCTGCCCGGCGATGTAACTGTCTGCGAATGGCTCCATCACCGCGGCGCGGAAGCGCTGCTCGTAGTCGAGAACGTAGTGAGGGATGGCCAGCCGGTCGGCGACGCGGCGCGCATCGTAAATGTCCTGCCCCGCACAGCAGGCCCGCCGCCCCGCCGCGGCAGCATGATCGTAAAGCTGCAAGGTGACGCCGATCACCTCGTGGCCTTGCTCCTGCAACAGCGCGGCGGCCACGGCCGAGTCGACGCCGCCGGACATGGCAACGACGATGCGCTGGCGGACAAACGGTGCGTGCTTGCCGGAGGGCTGTGCGGAAGGCGTCATGGCAAGGCGGGATGACAGGAACTGACGGGGGAATGGCGATGCCGACGCTGGCGTCGGCTGCCCCAGCCCGGCGGCACTATGGAGGCGGCTGTGGCGACAATCAAGGGGCCAACCCCCAGGCCACGAGTCCCTCAGGCCAGGAGTCCCTCAGCATGGAGCAAGCGTGTGGGCACAACACAATGGCAAAGCACCAGCCCGCGCGCCCAGGCGGGGCCGCGCCGGAGGCGATAACGGGTGCAAGCCTCGCAAGGTTCCCCGCAATAGAACCTACGGGGGGTGCCCGCCCACCGCAGCCACGGCGACGGGGCACGGTGGCGGGCTCGGTGACGGCGCGGCGACGGGCGCGGCGATTCGAAGCCAGGTCGGCACGCTGAGCCCTCGCCGACGGCGCCATTTTTCACTGGGAGGAAGCAGAACGCCGGCCCTGGGTCCGCAGAAATACCCGGCGGCGATTTTCCCCAGGCAAAGGCGAAATCCGGCGCGCACAAACCCGGCCAACCCGCTAGACGCGCTCACAAATTCCCGCCGATAGAGCAGCGGGTGGGTGAAGGCGCCCCGATCACGGGACGACAGTATTAACCAAGATGCTTCGAGAATTAACCATTGGCAAAGCTATTAACGGGGCAGCGGTTCTCACAGTATTTACCGCGTCACTTAGGTCGCCTTTAATTGCGCTCCGGTAATCTGATGTACAGTAAAAAGAGTTGCGAGTAACGAGTATCATGACCGACCAGCAGTACAGGGCACGTGTGCGCTATGTCATCGGACCCGACGGTAGCCCACTGACCATCGCTGACCTTCCCCCCAAGGATACCAAACGCTGGGTCATTCGGCGTAAGGCCGAGGTCGTCGCGGCCGTCCGCGGCGGCCTGCTGAGCCTCGAGGAGGCCTGCGAGCGCTACAAATTGACCGTCGATGAGTTTTTGTCCTGGCAGCGCTCGATCGACCGGCACGGCCTCCCGGGCTTGCGGGCAACGCGCATTCAGGACTATCGCGATTGAGGCGAAGCCCGCACCCCGCCCGCGGGGTACGGAGGACCGCGCTTCCCGCTTCAGCGCCCGCTTGCCGCCTTGCCCAGCGCCCCAGCGGGACGCGCGGCGGGCGGTCCTGCCGTCTGTGTCTGTGCGCGCGTTTCGCACCCGTCTTCGCCACGCGCCCACGTCTGCGCATCCTGTACCATTAGCCGAGCAATGGGATCGGGCATCTTGAGATTGGTGATGCCGACACGCACGCTCCCAGCTTCGCGCGTGATGGCAATGCGAAAGGCGCGCGCCCCGCGCCGATCGCCGAGCGTCTCATCGCGCTCATGCAGCAGGATGTTCGCCGCGCCGCCCTCCTCGGGCGAGGCGGCTTCGGCGTAAAAAACGTGTGTCGCCTTGAGCGGGCCGTCGGCGCCGAACCAGCAGTGTAGCACGCGGCGCG
>JBPYEF010000332.1:0-15117 GCA_051985875.1 Hyphomicrobiaceae bacterium | reverse complement strand
CCGAGGCCACATTGCCCGGACCGGGAAAGCCGCTTTCGAGCACGTCGTGGCCATCGAAGTGCGAGCGCTCGCGATAGGGGGTCGCGGTGGCGTGCACGACCAGAGCATGTCCCTCCTTGTACATCCGCGCAAACGCCGGCATAGCCGGATTGAGTGCAAAGAAGCCGTCCAGGGGCAAGGCCGGGTGCTCGCCGCCGAGCGACAGGGCGATTTGCCCGTGTAGCCCCGCGTACGCGGGGTCGCCGACGGGCGCGACGGCAGAAAGCCCGTCGAGCGCGCCGCGCAGGATGATCACGACCAAACGCGGATCGCGCGCGCCGCTGGCGCTGGCGAGCTTTGGAAGGTACGCCCAGGCGAAGAGCGCTCCGCCGGCGAGGAGCAGCGCGCGGCGCGAGGGGGATGGCGTTTCACAACACGTTGGCACCACGTTCCTACCTCCATTGCAGCTCGGGAGACATGAGCAGCAGCGCAAGCCCCTGCTGACGGGATTCGGCGCGCGCCACCGCCTGGCGGGTTTCGCGCGACGCCGCCTCGCCCGCTATCGCATCGAGGACCTCCGTCGGATTGACGAGATCCTTCACGCGGTCCGCGATTTGCGCTGAGACGTCGAGGCGCAGCTTCATACCCTCGGGAGACGCCCAGTTTGCGACCGTGTCCGGCCAGCCGTTCGGGCCCGGCGGCTGCCACAGCGGCATGCCGAGCGTATTGAGCGCTCCAAGGACGGCACCCGGATCGTCGGGCATGCGGTCGATGGCACGCATTGCGCACAGCAAAAACTGCTCGGGGGTTCGCATCTTCGACAGGGGCGGCGACCAGGCCTCATCGGCATCGATCAGCGCATTGGCAAGGGCCCTCAGGTCCCCATCGCGTTCGCGAAAGACCTTGGCCAGACTGTCGACCAAAGCCTCTGGCGGCTGATCGGCGACAAAGTGCTGCGCGAACTTCCAGGCAATATGGCGGGCGGTCGCGGGGTGCCGCGCCAGGTCGGCCAGGGCTGCGGTACCCTGCTCGAAGCCGCCCGCGGGATAAACCTTGCCGAGGAGAGTGTGGTCTCCGGGCTCGTGCGCCTGGGCGAAGAATACGAATGTACCAGGCTCGCCGATGCGGCCGGCACGCCTCGCGAAGGTCCATCCGGTGATGATGCGCGCCAGCGAGGTGACATCGGCCTGCGTGTAGCCGCCGTGAACGCCGAGGGTGTGCAGCTCGAGAATCTCGCGGGCAAGATTCTCATTGAGACCACGTTTACCATGCTGACCCGCGGCAGACTGCGGCCCGAACGATTGCGCATTGTCCAAATAGAATAGCATGGCCGGGTGGCTCTCGACGGCCTGCAGCATGTCGGCAAAGCGCCCGAGCACGTGCGGCCTGATTGCCTCCCGTTCGAAGCTGCCGGCGGTGGCGCGAACCAGCCCGCCCTTGGCCGCCGACACGCAGAAGTGATTCGACCAGAAGTGCACCAGGCGCTCGACGAAGCCCACCTCCGCGCGGGCGGCGCGCTGGAAACGCGCCAATGCCTCGGCGCGAAACAGCATCTGTTCGGGTGGCGGCGTCGCTGGCTTGGGCTTCTGCGTCGCAGCCGGGGCCGAGGACATCGATTCCCCCGGCGCCTGCTTCGGCGCACCGGAATTGGCGCCTTCTGCCATCGTCGGCTGCGCCTGTTCGCTGGCGACGGCGGCGGCCATCCGTTCGCGCTGCATCTTCTGCTGGAGTTGATGCTCGAACACGGTCAGCAGCGCTTGCCTGGTCTGGGGCAGGGCAGGCGCGTCGAGCCGTGCGATCCCCGGCTGCACGAGCTCGGCGCGCAAGAACTCACGCGGATCGGACGCAGCGCGGGCAAGATCGCCGGCATAGGCGCCGCCACGGGCACCGAATGCGAAGCGGTTGAGGGCGATGAAGGCGGCCTTCGAATCGGGACCAATGGCCATGTCTACCTCAATTAAAAAATTCCTTGCGGTGGGCTGCGCCCGCAATTCTCTCGCGGCGAGGGTAGGACATCGACGCACACGGTAACGCTGCATGCGGCGAGATCCGTCGGCGCCGCGATTCGGCCGCTACCGGCGCCCAGGCGAAACTCCCTGTCGGCGGCTCGGCGCGCCGACGTGCGCTTGGCAAGCGGCGCGCTATGCGCGGCGAGCTTCCCAAAATGTTTGCCAAGGCGCTTCGCGCTGCGGCGGATGCGCCGGACTTGCGCCGCGGCGCGCACGCGGTGCAAGGAAACTTCCGGCAAGCTTGGCGCCCGCGAGTGGCATCGCGCATCGTGGGTTTGCACGCCAGCAAGGTCGGTCGCGGCATGGTGAGGCGCATCCTTCCCCCTGGCGAGCATCGATGGGCCTGCGCTTCTTGAGCTGGGCGCGTTCCCCGGTCAGCTTCCACCCGCAGACATTCAATCGGACCAGAGCGCGGCGCTTATCTCTCGTTCAGAATGCGGATTGCCATCGGCGGGCACCGGTTTGGCGCGCGCGCCACTCCTGGTTCGACATCGCGGGCGCGGCTGTGTGCTCGCAGCTGCGCTCGCCTCATCTCCAATAGCGAGAGCGCTTTCGCAGACGACACCATTCCTTGGGCGCCGCCGTCCAGTGCTGAGCGGCCTGCGCGTCGTGCCAACCGAGAACGTATCCTGCGGCGCGCTGCACCTCGGGATCGCTCGAGGAGAATTCGCGAGCGATCGGCGTTAGCTCTTTGGCGACGACGACGTCGTTGACGTAGCCGAACACGTCCTGAAGGCTTTTCAGCTCTTTGGCAAAGCGGGCCACATCGCCTTCGCGATAGAGCGAGGCGAAGAACTCCACGGTGTACCGGAGCGACTTGAGCGCTTTGCGCATTTCATGGCGCTGCTCGTTGCTCAGCCTGTCGATTGCCGCGCCGAGCTTTGCCAACTTCTTCCAACCCTTGCCCAGGGCCATGCCGGCGAAGTCGGCGACCGGCCTTTGCAATCTGGCGTTCTCGGCGAGTGTGCGTGGCCAGAGCAGGAGATCCAGCTGCAACTTCGACCACGGTGTGCTCGAAAGATCTTGGCGTACCGCGTTGCGAACCTTGAGGCGGTGCGCGCCGAGGCATTCGCGCAACTCGCGGATCCCCGGTTCGCCCTTCAGTCGTCCAGCAACCGGCGCAAAAATGTCCTCGATCAGGACGTCGGCATCGCGCAGCCGCCCAACGCTGGCGGCAAGATCGCGTGCGTGCATCTCGATTTGCCGAAGCAGCGGGGTGTCCATGAGCGGCCGGAAGGCTCGCAGTGCGCTGCGTAGGCGGCGCAGTCCGATGCGCAACTGATGCGCTCCTTCGGGGTCGTCGGTCTCCAGAACCACGCGGCGATTGGCGACGATCTGCGCATTGGCGGATTGCAGGAACAACAGAAAGGCTGCCGCGCAGCTTTCATCCCCGCTGAGATTTGGATGCGATGCCCGCTGCGGCACGAGGCCTTCATCGTGCCTGCCGAGCAGCAGGTTGTAGCCCCTTTCCGCCTTGCTTGCATGGGCAAGCCGAAGGGATCCGGAAGCAAACAGGGTGGTCGCCACCTCCAGCAGGGATGCCGGGGAGCCGGTTTTCAGTTCCAGTTCGGCCTCGCACACCGCGCTCTGCTGCTTGCCCGCGCGTATCACGCCTTCGTCGAGGGCAAGCTCGAGCTCCGCGTCGTCTGCGTGCAGCTTGCGTGTGGTGCGGGTTATCAGGGTCTCGAAAACCGGCTCCAGAGACGAGCGCGTGCTCGCCTGGGCGATCTTGCGGCGCACCTTGCGATCGCTGATGGCTTGCAAATCCGGCTCGGGGTCGGCAAGCAGCGCTTCGAATTCGATGCGCTGGAAAACGCCCTCACCCACGCCATTGCCGGCCTTCACGGTCTGCACCCAGCCACGATCCTGGCTCGAACGCAGGCGAAGCGATATGCCTTGGGCCCGCAGCTGGTAAGCCGGCGTGTCGAAGTATAGGGAGCGCAAGGTGCGGGTCTCGGGCTTTCCGACCGTCAGGCCCTCCAAGGCAGGATGAGAGCCGATTTGCTGCATTTCCGGCGGAGTGAGTTCGAGCTTGAGCTCCAACTCTTCGCCTGCGGCGCTACGCATGCTCTTGCACCAGGGTCAAATGCGTTGCACGCAAAACAATGCTGGCGAACGGGCTTACCCCCTCGCCCCTGCTATGGATACAACAGGATGGCAGCGACCTCCAGCGCAAGGCCGCCTCCGCAGGGGTTGGCCCGCAGCGGTGGATCTCCGATGGCGCTTGTCGCTTGCGCGCCGCTGGCGGCGCCCACGGTGGGTGCAGCGGCGGTATTTTTTTGCGAAGGCCCTGCTGCGCCAGCGAATTTTCGTGGAAGCACCCTGGGAATTACAACCAGCGGTTGGTGCTGGACCTGCACCGCGCTCGAGGCGCCGGTGCCAAGCGGCGCGCGCGAGCCGCAGCGCTGCCGACGGCACTCACCAGGGGACGCTGGCATTTGGCAGCACGCCAGCGTGGAGATGCATGGCGCGCCGCGGCGCTCGGCTGATTTCTCCCGCGACCCTCGCCGCCAATGATCTGCGTATTCCTCTTTTCACTGCTGATAGGCGGCGATGCGCCGGGCGCGCGCGTCGGCGAGCAAGCCGCATACAATCTCGATGTGTGCTCCACGATGGGCGCATTGTGAGGAGCATGCTTCCGCGACGCGTCGGAGAACCATGGCCGCGGCATCGGTGCGACATGCCGGTGTGCGAAGTGCGGGCCTGCGACGTGCCGGTGGGCTATCTCTTGTCGAGCAAGGTGTGGCCGCGGTGCGCGATGGTGCTTTGTACCACCTGAGCAAAGCGGTGCAGCAGCCACGGCAAGGTCACGGCGATGCGGACGTGGTCCTCGGCGACGGCCACGCTGCCTGAGGCCGCTTGTCCGAGCGCGCGCACGCGAAAGGTCATGCTGTCGTGCGACCAGATTTCTTCATCCACGGTCAACACCGGAAATTGTTGCGATGCGCTGGTGAGGGCCGGACGTATGCGTCGCAACGCCTCATCCTTCCCAAGCCTATGTGCGATTGTGATGATCAGTGGTTCCATGCGCACTCCTTCGGGCTTGGCAAAGCGGAGGGCAGCTAGTCTCGCGCTTTGGGGCAAGGTTGTCCCGAGGCGGAGTGGGCGCAAGTGCGGCCCTTTGTTGCCGGGGTGGGGAGGGTATTGCGGGGGTTTTTCAAGGGGAAGCTGCAACGACGCGACGCGCGGTCGGAGCAATTGTGGGCTTGACTTGTTCACTTTTTGTTCTATTATAGCGCAACGCTGCACGAGTTAGCGCGCAAGCTTCTCGCGGGCGTTTTCACCCTCGCTTCACTCCAAGCCTCCTCGAGTCTCTCCGTTTTGCTCCCATGTCCAGAATGGCTGCCGATGCTCCTCCCCAAGCCCCCGCGCTCGCTGCGCTTCGGGACAGCCTGACGCGGCTGCAAGGCCCTCGCCAGCCCGACCGGGAGCACCTCGCGCTCGGCCCAGGGGAAATTCACGGCCACCTCGGTGGCCCGGGCATCCTCTGTGGGGCGCTGCACGAGGTAATGGCCGCGCTCCATGGCGACCGTCCGGCTGCCCTGGGGTTCGTCCTTGCGCTCGTTGCCCTGGCGCTCTCGCGACGACCCGGGCTGGCCATGTTGGTTGTGACGCGGCGGACGCTCGCGGCGTTCGGCAGGCCCTACGGTTGCGGTCTGAGCCAGCTCGGCGTTGAACGTCACTCTTTGATCCTCATCGAGGCTTGTTCCGACAAGGATGCGCTGTGGGCGCTCGAGGAGATCCTGCGGTCGGAAGCAAATCCGGTCTTGGTGGCGGGAGCCATAGAAGGCGAGCTCGACAACACAGGAAGTCGGCGGCTCAACCTTGCCGCTGCACGCTCCGGTGCCCCGCTCGTCCTGCTGCGGGCTGGCGCCGTGTTGGGAAGCAGCGCTGCGGCGACACGTTGGTCGATCAGCTCAGCACCAGCGCGCTGGGATCGTTTCGGCTCGATGCTGCATGCGCGATGGCACGCCGCGCTTCAACGCTGCCGCAATGGTCGTCCCGGAGAATGGGTTATCGAGTGGGATCATGTCGCGCATTGTTTCCGTCTGGTTGAAGGCATGGCCGATCGCCCGTCTGCTGCTGTCGCAGAGCTCCGTCGCGCAAGCTAAGCCGGCCGACCGGCAGCTCCCACTGGTTCTTGTTGCCCCTGGCACGGGAGGAACGCGCGTTACGGCGCTCAATCGTTTGGCATGGGCGGGCGGCATTCGCCGCGGCGAGCTGCTGTCAAACGCTCGCTCAAAAGTCCGCGATCTGCAAGCGCGCGACGCCGATCCGGCCGCCGATGCGGACGCGCTGCGCAAGTTAGCCCTGTGGGGACTCCGCTACGCGCCGATTGTTGCACCATGGGACGATCGGAGCGGGGCCGACGGCTTCTTTCTTGACAGCAGCGGTTGTGCACACCTGTTTGGTGGCGAGCAGGCACTATTGAGCGATATGGCGAAACGCCTGCGTACGTTTGGGCTTGAGCCGCGGCTGGCCATTGCCGATACGGCCGGTGCGTCCTGGGCGCTCGCACGCTACGGGGACGCTGAACGGATGATCGTCCAGTCGGGGGCGCATGCTGAGGCGCTTGCCGATCGGCCGATCGCAGCGTTGCGGTTGTCCACGGAGGTACAATCACTCCTTCGGCGCCTCGGCTTCCGCCACATTCATCAACTGATGCACCAGCCCCGCGCGCCCTTCGCAACGCGTTTTGCTGGAGATCTTCTGTTACGACTTGACCAGGCGCTCGGGCGCGAGCCTGAGCCGCTGGTGCCTGTCGCCCCCCCGCCACGCTATCGCGTACAGGCGACCTTTCTCGAGCCGATCGTCAGTCAGGAGCACATACTAGAGGGTGTTGCGCGCCTGCTGCAGCAATTGAGTGCAAGGCTCGCGCAGGATGAGGTGGGTGCGCGCGTCCTCCGCCTCTTGCTGTTTCGGGTCGATGGCCATGTGGCATCGCTGCAAATTGGGTTGGCTTCACCGAGTCGCGATGATCGGCATTTTTCTCGCCTGATCGGCCTGCGCCTGGAGCGCCTGGACAGCGGTCTCGAAATCGCCTTCGGCTTCGAAGCTGCCGCCGTGCATGTGCTGCTCGCCGAACCCCTCCCTGCCCGCCAGTGGGAGTTGGGTATCAATGCACAACAGAGCAATTCGGACGGCCTAGCGCAGCTGATCGATCGGCTGCAGCACCGACTGGGTTCGCATGCCGTGCGGCGACTGCATGCGCAGCACAGTCACATTCCCGAGCACGCCGACGAGGCGCGTCCGGCCACGGTGGGGGCAAAGGAAGATGCATCGGAAGTCGCAGGGACCCACGCTCCCACTGCCCTGCGGCCGTTACTGCTGCTGGCGCCGCCTGAACCCGCGCACATCATCGCCCTCCTCCCGGAGGGGCCGCCCCGACAATTCCATTGGCGTGGCGTCGCCCATCAGGTGACTGATGCCGAGGGACCCGAGCGCATCGCGCCGGAATGGTGGCGCAGAGACGCTGTGCCCGAGCGTGATTACTACGTGGTGGAGGACAGCAACGGGCGACGGTTCTGGCTCTATCGCGAGGGAGCATATGGCGGCAGCGCATCCAGCCCGAAATGGTTCGTGCATGGAGTGTTTGCATGACCTTGGCATTTGCCGAGCTCATTGCTCAGACGAACTTCTCGTTTTTACGCGGAGCTTCCCATCCCCACGAGATCGTCGGCCGGGCCGCGGAGTTGCAGCTTGCAGCGATTGGCATTGCCGATCGCAACACGCTCGCTGGGGTAGTGCGCGCGCATACCGCTGCCAAGGATGACAACATCCGGTGTTTGACCGGCACGCGCCTGATTACCAGCGATGGCTTTGAGACGGTGTGCTTTCCGACCGATCGCACCGCCTATGGCCGGCTCTGCCGCCTGTTGACGCTCGGCAATAGGCGGGCTGTCAAGGGGCAATGCCTATTCACGTTCGAGGAGACGATCGGGGCCGCAGCCGGGCAAATCTTCATCGCCATTCCGCCCCGCCGGATTGGCGACACGTTCATCGAACGCCTCAACGCCCTGACCTCGGCCGCGCGCGGCAATGTCTATCTCGCCGCCGCGTTCGGCTATCGCGGCGACGAGCGACGGCGCCTCGGCCAACTGGCCGAGCTAGCCGCAAGGACGCGTGCCCCGCTGGTTGCCACCACAGACGCGCTTTACCACCATCCCGCCCGCAAGCCGCTGGCGGATGTGCTGACGTGCATTCGCGAGAAGTGCGCGATCGTCGACGCCGGCTTCCGTCTGGAGGCCAATGCCGAACGGCACCTGAAAAGTGGCGTCGAGATGGCGCGGTTGTTTGTCGATTATCCGGGAGCTATCGAGCGCTCTTTGGAGATCGTCGGCCGCATCACTTTCACCCTCGAAGACCTGCGTTATGAATACCCCAACGAGCCGGTTCCGCCGGGGAAGACGCCGCAAGGCTTCTTGGAGGAGTTGACTTGGACGCTGGCCAAGCAGCGCTACCCGGATGGTATTCCTGGCCACGTCCAGCAGCTACTCGGCAAAGAGCTCGCTCTCATCGCCCAGCTCGATTATGCGCGCTATTTTCTGACTGTCTACGATGTCGTGCGCTTTGCTCAGGAAAAGCAGATTCTGTGCCAGGGTCGAGGCTCGGCCGCCAACAGTGCGGTGTGCTTTTGCCTCGGCATCACCGCCGTCGATCCGCAGCGCATCAGAGTGTTGTTTGAGCGCTTTATTTCGTCGGAGCGGCACGAACCTCCGGATATCGATGTCGATTTTGAACATGAGCGGCGCGAGGAGGTCATTCAGTATCTGTACCAGCGCTATGGACGGGAGCGCGCCGCCATTTGCGCAACGGTGATCCACTACCGGCCACGCATGGCGATCCGCGAGGTCGGCAAGGTCCTGGGGCTCAAAGAAGACGTAACGGCAGGGCTCGCAGGGCTGATTTGGGGGATCGGTGATGACGACATTTCAAGTCGGCATATCCGCGATGCCGGGCTCGATCCTGCCAATCCGGTGCTGTGCCAGGTGCTTGAATTGGCGCGAACACTGCTTGGGTTTCCACGTCATCTCTCGCAGCACGTCGGTGGGTTTGTGCTCACGCGCGAGCGCCTCGATGAAACCGTTCCGGTGATCAACGCCGCGATGCCGGACCGCACCAACATTGAGTGGGACAAAGACGACATCGACGCGCTTGGAATGCTGAAGGTCGACGTGCTGGCCCTGGGGATGCTGACCTGCATTCGCAAGGCGATCGATCTCATCAATCGCTACGAGGGCAGGACATTGAGCTTGGCCACAATTCCGGCCGAGGACCCTGCGGTCTACGATATGCTCTGCCGCGCCGATACCGTTGGCGTGTTTCAGGTCGAAAGCCGCGCGCAGATGTCAATGCTGCCGCGTCTCAAGCCCCGCTGCTTCTACGATTTGGTGATTGAGGTGGCCATCGTCCGACCTGGGCCGATCCAAGGCGATATGGTGCACCCCTACCTGCGCCGGCGCGCAAATCTGGAGACGGTGGAGTATCCATCACAAGAATTGCAAGCGGTGCTGGAAAAAACTCTGGGTGTGCCGCTTTTTCAGGAGCAGGCCATGCAGATCGCCATCGTCGGCGCCGGGTTTTCGCCGGGCGAAGCCGACCGGCTGCGCCGCGCCATGGCGACCTTTCGGCATGCCGGCACGATCCACACGTTCCGGCAGAAATTCATCGCCGGGATGGTCGCGCACGGCTACCATGAGGAATTTGCGGCGCGCTGCTTCAGCCAGATCGAAGGCTTTGGCGAATACGGCTTTCCGGAAAGTCACGCTGCCAGCTTTGCCTTTCTTGTCTACGTGTCGGCCTGGATCAAAAAGCATTACCCTGAGATTTTTTGCGCGGCGCTTTTGAACAGCCAGCCGATGGGCTTTTATGCGCCGGCGCAGCTCGTGCGCGATGCAATTCTGCACGATGTCGAAGTGCGGCATCCCGACGTCAATTATAGCGATTGGGATTGCAGCCTGGAGTGCGCGATGCAAGACGGCGTGCATGCCCGCGCCGTGCGCCTCGGCCTGCGCCTGATCGGCGGTCTTCCGGAAGCGCTAGTGCGAGCAATGCTCCTTGATAAGCGCGCCAGCGGCTATCGCGACATCTCCTCCCTCTGGATGCGCAGCGGAGCGCCGGCGAGCGTCCTGGAATGCCTTGCCAATGCCGACGCCTTTCGATCGATGGGCCTAGACCGGCGCGCGGCGCTGTGGGCGGTCAAGGGGCTCGATGGTGGAACGCTGCAGGCAGGCCCGAAACGCGCCGCCTCCTCGCGCCGCCCGCTTCTGGCCGCGGCTGCGGATGGAGACTTGTTTGAGCAGGTGCCGGTGGATCTGCCGTGCATGAGTCTTGGCGAACACGTCGTGCACGACTACGCCGCACTTTCGTTGTCGCTGAAGGCGCATCCCATGGTCTTCTTCCGCGATGAATTGGCTGCTCAACGCGTGATCACGAGCGCCGAGCATAGGGACGAGCAATACAAGGGAAGATATGTCGCAGTGGCCGGTCTCGTACTGGTGCGGCAACAGCCCGGTACGGCCAAGGGCGTGATCTTCATCACGCTCGAAGATGAGACCGGCATCATCAATGTGGTCGTGTGGCCGAAAGTGTTTGCCAGCAATCGCCGCGTCGTAATGGCTGCTCAGTTCCTGGAGGTGCGCGGCAGGCTCGAGCGCGAAGGCCTCGTCATCCATGTCATGGCCGAGCAGCTGATCGATCGGTCCGATCAGCTGCGGAAGCTTGCATCGGGCGAAGCGTCCATGCCAAACCCAGAGAAGGCGCACGGTGAGGGCTCCTGGAAGCCGCGCAGCCGAGACTTTCGTTAACTAGCCACCGCACCCACTTGCCGCGGGGCGCAGATGGGCCCAATCGGGCCGCGGGACCGGCGCTCGCCTGCTCCGTCAAAGTCTGCCGGCACTGATACCGCCGCGCTGCGATCGGCAGCAACCCTTCCCTGTGTCCTTCCAGCCGAGCCGCTAGGCACCGTACTGGCGGCTTGCTCGGCTCTCGCCTTGGCGAACCCGCGTGGCGCCACGGATCACCGCCGATATCGACCGGATGATCAATGGCATCGTCGCCTTGAGAGGTCCGCTTTCCCGCTTGTAAGCCCCTGGGGCGGCGCGCCGTCCACGCCGGCAAACAGCGCGCCGGCCTTGGGCCGGCGCTGCGAAAGGGGCGTTGACTGCCTATTCCGAGGGCGCAACTCGAAAACTGTGCGTCCGCTCCCCATATAAGCGCCATGCATAGCACACACCGCACTGAGGAGAGCCGGCGATCGCGTGCGGCCGACGGCCACGCCGGGGGCGCGCCGCACAGAGGTTCCGGGCCGGCAGAGATCGGCTTTCTCGTCGATGACCTGCGCGCGAGTGGCGTGACGACTTACGTCGAACTCGCCGCCACCCTGAACGCCCAGGGGATCCGCCCGCCACGCGGACGATGGACCGGACATGCGCTGTACCTTGCCATGCGCCGGCACCGCCGTGCGCATCCCTCTGCGTCGGCTCATGCCGGCACTGCCCTCTATCGACGGCGCGCGCAAGTGGTGCTGCGCGTGATCCGGAAGCTGCGGCGGCAGGGGTTCAAAACGCAGGCGATGATCGCACGCGCCCTGAACGCTCGGGGCTTCACCACGCCAGGGCTGGGCCGCCCCTGGAGCGCCCGAGGCGTCTCGCGCCTGCTGGCGCTCGGAGCGTACTGAGGGAACCGTCGGCGGTAGGCACTCGACGCGGCGGCAACCGGCGGTGCGCGGCTAGCAGTTGCTGTGCGCCCCGCCAAACCTGCTTTCCGGGTGCGATCCTCTGTAGAGCGGCTGCTGCCCCGGAACCGGCCATCGCTTTAACTGCCGCGCGCCTGCCAAGGTATCGCTCCCGCACCACGCGCGGCGCCGGCTGCTGGGGCGGCGTGCTCGGCGATAACGGTGGATAGGGAGAGCCGGCGGCCCGCGGCGGTTGGGCTTCGCGATTGACCTTCTCGTGGCATTCGCGGACAACGGCTTGGCGGTACTGGCCGCGCGCAATTTTTTTCTTCACCCGCCAGCGTGATGATTAACCGTGCACCGACGCCGGCAAGCAGCGGCCAAGGCAACCCGAAGGACACGCAGCAGGCACTTAGAAGGACACCCGGCATGACATCCGCCCTATCCTCGCCCACTGGGGCTGCGATCGCGGACGCCGCCGCGAAAATGCTGCTCGAAATCGAGGCCGTGCATTTCTCGAGCGATGCACCCTTCCTGTTCACGTCCGGCTGGGCTAGCCCTGTTTATATCGACTGCCGCAAGGTCATCTCTTATCCCCGGCTGCGGACGGCACTGGTGGACTTCGCAGCCGTAACCATCGTGCGCGACATCGGCTATGAGTCGCTCGACGTCGTCGCCGGAGGCGAAACCGCCGGAATTCCCTTTGCCGCCTGGATCGCTGATCGCCTGATGCTGCCGATGCAATACGTGCGCAAGAAGGCCAAAGGTTTTGGGCGCAATGCCCAGATCGAGGGTACGGTGATCCCCGGCGCGCGCACGCTTCTGGTCGAAGATTTGGCGACCGACGGGCGCAGCAAGGTGAACTTCTGCCAGGCGCTCCGCAATGCTGGTGCGGAAGTCGAGCATTGCTTCGTGCTCTTCTACTACGACATCTTTCCGAAAAGCCGCGAGGTAATGCAGGAGCTCGGGGTGCGCTTGCACTATCTGACGACGTGGCGGGATGTTCTACGGGTGGCCAGGTCGGGAAGCCATTTCGCGCCACCGGTTCTGGAGGAGGTGGAGAAATTCCTCAACGATCCGGCACAGTGGTCCGCTGCCCACGGCGGCATAGCGGAGTTCGGCGCGGGCAGGGAGTGAGCAGCGCCGGGTGCGATTGTCGCCCCCGCTCCTGCTCGGGGAATGTGGATGCCAGGCCCACCTTCTCGCCCGCGAGTTTCGTCGATCAATTCGGCTCGCAACTTCGGGCATCCCGCTAAGGCCGATACGCGCCAGCCGCACGGCCATGCGCTGCGGCGGCCAAAGGCTCGCTGGGATCAAAACGCGCTGTCGGGTCCGGCCAGAAATGCGACCTCCTCCACGGTCGAGGACCTGCCGAGTATGGCGTTGCGGTGCGGAAAGCGCCCGAAGCGATCGATGATCGCTTTGTGCGCAAGCGCCCAGCGGACGAGTTCCTCGTCTCCAAGCGTCGCCATCAATGCGACCGACCGTGCCTGGGCTTCGGCATCCTCGGCATGTTCGAAGGGCAAATACAGGAACCCGCGCTGATCCTTTGGCAACACAGCCGCGAAACCTCTGGCAATCGCGGCCTCAGCCACGGCGCGTGCCTGAGCATCCGTGGCGAATGCACGCGGCGTGTCGCGGAACATGTTGCGCGGAAATTGATCGAGCGCGATCACTGCCGCCGCTGCCGCATGCGCGTCGCTTAAGCACGCGCAGATCGGCTGGGCAGCAATCTGTTCATGCAGGGGCAAGAAGCGCTCACGCAACCGTTGATCGAAGGCGGTATCTTTGCGAAACCACGCCTCGCGCGCGATCTCGACGAACCAGAAGTGCAGGATCTCCGTTACCCACCGCTCAGGCACACGCTTCTCCTCTGCCGATTCGGCGCAGCAAACGGGCGTGCGCGAGGGCTTGCGCGGCCCCCCCACCGGTCCGCGGCGGGGCGCACCCCTCGCTCGCCAGGCGCCAAGGCTATACGCGACAGGCAGCGCGCATCGCTTCGTGCGCCGTCCCGGGCGGATGCCGTACGAACGGCGTGCGGCGCGGCACTCGCCTCCGTGCGGAGCACGCGATTCAATCTCTCGCCAACTTGCATGGAAACCCCGTTGGCGCATGGCGCAACCGGCCGCAGGCTACGCCAGCGCCGCCGTGCGTCAATTACAATCGCACGCCGGGTTGGCCGCTGTCGGGATGCCGCGGTGCGGCTGCCTAGTGCGCCCTCGCCTCGGTTGGGTTGGGATAGTAACCGACCCCGCACCCTTCATTGCCGACGCGCGTCACATAGGAGACCATGGGCACGGACTCGGTGCCACCCGGGCGCGGAAAGTCGTAGCTTACGCGCGTAGTCCTACCTGCCTGGGCCGCGGCGAAGATCTTCGCTCCCGCGGCTCCATACGGCTGGCTGCCGGTGATCTTGGTTCCCAATAGCCAGCGGTCGGTGTGGGCGGTGATGTCGCCGGTCCGCATGTCAAAGCACAACACGTAGAGTTCACCCTTCCTGAAGGCGCCGGTCGGGCTATTGAATTCGGCGAGGGCCATGGACGGGTTGGTCTTGAGCTCGCGCACCACCTGCGCCAGCATCAGCTGTGCTTGCGCTGCGCTGTTGGTGTTGGTGTTGGACGGCTCGGTGGTGGACGCCTTTGGGTCGGATGCTTGAGCCCATCCCGGATCTGCGAGATGCGGACCGGCCAGGCCCGCCGTCGCCGCTGCGGCGAACAAAAGGGCGGTCAGCAAGTTTTTTCTCGCGGCCATGACGCGTCGACCCGGGTTCGCCGGGAGAACGGTGTTGCCCTTAATTGGTTCCGCTTGCGCGTCCGCGTGCAAACGTGAACGCGCGGTCGCGACGCCGGCCCGTTGCAGACGCCTCTGCACGCGGGTTAGCGGACGCGCATCCACCAAATCATGGGCGTGGCCACCGAGTCGGGTTCGCTACGCCGTGGCACGGGGCGTGTGCGCCCACCGTGCTTCATCCGGATAGGCCTTGCAGGTCTCTGTCGAACTTGGCCAGGTCCGCGCGCCATTGCGCTTGGTAGGCGGCAATGCGCTCCAGGCGAGCGATGATGCCACGACCCTTTTGCAGCAGATCGCGCGCCTCACCAGGGTTCTCTCGCGCCGCTTCGAGCGAGCCAACCTTGTGGTAGCTGATGGCCAGGTCGCGACGCCAGGCGATATTGCCCGGATCACTCGCCGCCAGTCCCTCGGCGATGGCCAGCGATTGTCGATAGCTCTGCAGAGCGGCTTCGATCCTGCCCATCGCCAGGTGCATGTCGCCGATCCGATCGTGGCTGATCGACAGGTCCCATTGCCACTGCACATTGCTGGCATCGTGCGACGCCAGGCGCTGCGCGAGCTGCAATCCCTGCTTGAAGCTCTGCAACGCTCCATTGAAATCGCCCTGGCGATCGAGGATATCGCCGATGCGGTCGTGGCTGACAGACTGGTCGCGAAGCCATA